>JAHFEP010000155.1 GCA_023248415.1 Nitrospirota bacterium | reverse complement strand
ATTGCCTCAGGGGTTTTGGTCAGCTTGCTCTTTTTGGGTGTTTCTGCTGCATAGGCTGCAGTGAACAGTGAACAGTAAATAGTGAACAGCAGTAAAAATAAAAAGCGAATTATCATCATTTACCTCCTGACTCTTGACCTTTGACCTCTATCTTCTTTTCTGCTGCCTCCACCTTTTCCGGCTGTCTTGGCGTCTTTTGCGCAAAGTCATATTCAGCAAGAATTATCCTCCACCTGTATTCATCTGGCAAATCTGTCTTCCATGTCGGCATGGCAGAGTCCCATGGTGTTGCCTCTGTCGGAAGTCCGGGGCCTCCATTGGCAACCCTCCAGAATGTGTATCCTTCTACTATGGTTTCTATTGTTCCGTTTTCTGTAAAGTTTATAGGCCTTAATCTGAATCCGTCTGCCATTGGGCCGTCGCCTGCTGTGCTGTCGCCATGGCAGGGCCTGCAGTTCATGGCATAGAGGATTCTTCCTTCATAGAGATATTTTTCTATTAATGCCTGTTTTGCCTTGCCTTTGTCTATCTTTCCTGCTTTAAGGTCTTTTAAAAATGCCTGAACAGGTTCTGTTGGTATAAATCCGAGTATGTTTTCGTGTTTGCCTTTTACCTTTTCTATGTCAGGCATTGCCTGTGGTATGAATTGCACCTTGTTTGCCTTTGCCTCTTCTATAAATCTGTCTACATCAGCATTGTCTGGATTCCTTAATGGATTCTGCAGTGTCTCCATGTCCTTTGGAAAGTTGCTTGACGGATGCTGTATGCGAAGGGATATTGGAGAGCTGACCTTTGGAACAGCTGCTGAATAGACCTGCCAGCCTATTATTAGCGGGATTACTGTCAACGTAACTGTTCTCACCTTTGCGCCATATTCACCAAGAAGCATTTTTTTAATAGGTTCAAGAAATTCTTTTATCCTCTCTTCAGAAAATGAGATGTAAATATAAAGGGCAGCAATGACAAGCGCCATATAAAAGAGCATCAGTGTGCCTGGTATAGAGAGGGGGAATGGAAGGCCTGTGAGCCATCTCGAAGCGAATGGCACGCCCCACTTGATTAGCGCATAGACTATAATCAGGGTAATGATTGTATTCCAGAAGGCGCCGAGCTTATTCCCTTGTTTTGATTTAATTTGAGATAGAATAGATTTCGCTTTATCATTCATTAATGCAATCCTCCGTATTAGGCTAAAGGCTAAGGGCTAAGGGCTAAAGGAAAAAACTTTCTTCTTTTTTTTAACCTTTTGCCTATAGCCTAACGTCTTTTGCCTATTGTGCCCTTAGCCTATTGCCCTTTGCCTATTGCCTGCTTTTTTGCATTACCATAAATGCAAGGACATCCTGATAGTCCTTGACTGTCATTGCCTCTATAAGCTCTTCGGGCATGATGCTCTTGTTCTTGTCCTGTGTTATTTCTTTAATGTCTGCCTTTGCAATTGTTACAGCCTCGCCGTTTTCTTTGGTAATCTCTACGCCTGAACCATCGTCCTTTGTCTTTATCCCGACAATCTTTTTGCCGCTTTTATCTATTACAACATAGGTCTCATAGCCGGCTGTAAATGTAACAGCAGGATATAGTATTGATTCTGATATAAACTTGACGCTCTTTGTCCCTATGTTTGTCAGGTCAGGGCCTATCTTGCCGCCTTCGCCTTTTAATATGTGGCAGCTTACACAGGCCATTTTAAAGACCTCTTCGCCGTGACCCGGGTCTCCGCCGCCTGCTGCCCCTGCTGCCGCTATCTTGTCCCAGAGTTTTTTGCTTACTTCTGTAGGTGTATTAATCGCTTCTATGTTTACCTCTCCGCCCTGACTCTGGAGATAGGATATTACTGCCTTTATCTCATCTACTGTAAGGGAGATGGGCGGCGCATAGACAATTGCCATTTCATTCTTAAAACCTTCTACAATATATGCAGCAGGGGATGCAAGGCATTCTACAAGGTAGTCAGTTGCAGTATAATTTAAACCGGTCTGCTTTGACCTTTCTTTTGCCCGCTCTGCTGCCCTCTGGCCAATTGGCAGGGGAAGCTTGTCTCCCCATACGCCAAGGTTCGGGCATCTGGCAGCGCTGCCCCTGTCGCCAATACTGTGGCATGTAAAGCATCTGCCCTTTCCCCAGAAGATTGTCTCTCCGCCTTCAGGGCTGATTGTTACTGCCCCGCCTGCAATCTTCTCTCCGCCTGTCATCTTTGTTATTGCATATCCTACCCACATGAAAAGGCCAACCAATATAAGCAAAAAAACAAATACCTTTATAACTACCTTTCCCATCTATTAACCTCCAAATTAAATCCAAAGTTCAAAATCCAAATGTCAAATTTGAGCTTTGGATTTTGGATTTTATTTGAACTTTGGGCTTTGTCATTTGTCATTTTTCCCTTTCGCTATCCCTCCGAGCCAGAACATAAAGGCAACTGCCACAAGGAATACTACAACTGTCAGGCTAACCATCTGGGTCATTGTGTAGTTGCTCGGTGTATACGCCCATTCTGATGTGTCTCTCATTACGCCAAAGATGTGCCAGTCGCTTCTTAACCCTGAACGGATAAATCCCATAAGACCCATGTTTAGTGTAATTATAATAGTAAGGAGCAGTAGGGCATACTGGCTCCTTACTGTCATCTTGCCCCATTTTAACGGGCCAACCTCTTTTGCGCCTTTAAATAGAAAAACATCTATTGTTGTTACGAGTATAAGGCATGATAGAAGCTGTAGAAACTGGCTAACTGCAACATTTCTTAAAAATGGGCTTGCCTTTTCCATTACAATAAAGCCGTAAACGCCAAGAAACAGGGTTACGCTTAAGGCTGTAGTTCCAAGATATAATCCTTGTGCTATGATGCCTTTATCTTTTATTGCTAATATTACTGCTGCTATTACTGCTATGCATTGGAATGTTAGGAGCCAGCCTACAGTCCTGAAATAGACTGCCCTGTCAGCCGGCAGGTCAAGGATTTTTGGGTCTGCGCTTAAAAGAAAGACTGCATATTGTCCTATTATGATGATTGCCACAAGTCCTGCTATGGAAATGGCTATTAAAGGCGCTTTTCCCTGTTTTGATATGGGAATCCTGTCGCCTTTGTTTCCTCTCCTGTATAGGAGAAAGCTGAAGAATGTGGAGAGTATTATAAGATTTACCACTGCATTCTTGGCTGGCATTAAGCCAAAGAATTTTAGTGTCGGGTGATACTGGGTGCCGCCCATCTTTCCTACTTCTTCTCCTGTTAATGGAAGGTTGTGAGGGGTAAGCCAAATGGCAAAGGATATGACTATAAGTGCAAGCATGAATTTTATGTAGCCGTAGTAGCGCTCTGCGCCGGGTATCCTTGTCATGCCGCTCCAGAGGTAGTAGTTGCTTATTAAAAAGAGGGAGCCGACAAGCATTGCCTGTATAATGAATGTCCATGAAAAGTCTCCGCCCATCATGTTGTTGCCCATAACTGCGCTTGTGGAGTAAACCTCTCTGCCAAGGTAGTAGCCTGCAAAGGGGATTGGTATTAGCCCTGCTATGGCTATAAAGTTGCTTATATAGCCCATCCAATCATAGTGCGCCTTTTCCTCTTCAGTTTTTGAACCTATAAATTTTACTGCTGCGTATGCGCCTGCTACAAGTCCGCCAAAGGCAAGGTTGCCGAGCATCCTGTGCATGGCCATGGGTGTAGCAAGGTGATTGTCAAATGCCTGCCATGTAGTGCCTATAAAATCTCCTCTCTCTGTTACGCCTGTCGGCGCCATCATAAAGCCTGCCCAGCTATTGGCTGTCAGCATGATGGCAATGCCAAAGACATTTAAAAGGATGCCGATAAGTATGTGAAGGGTTTTCCTGTCTTTAAGGATAAAGAGCCCTGCGCCAATGGGAAGTATAAGCAGGAAGGCTATAAATGCCCTTGTATCTCCCCTCATGTGGGGACCGCCGAATCCAAGGAGGAACAGAATGCTGATTACAATGATAATGCCGCCTGCAATCTTTGTTGCTAAAAAAATCCCTTTTGCCTTTTGCCCTTTGCCTTTCGCCTCTTCACTGAGCCAGTCCCAGCCATAGTAGTAGAGATATAGGCAGAATGTCTCGCCAAAGAAGAGCATGGCATAGACAAACATTACATCCTTAAACACACCTGCCATGTAACCCATAAAGGTCGGATACAGGGTAAAGAGGGCAAAGGTAAAGAGTCCGCCTAAGGCAGCAGTTGTGGCGTATGCAACGGATAAAAGGCTTGTAAATTCATAGGCAAGCTTGTCAAATCTCTTGTCGCTGCTTCTCCATCCCACAATCTCTATAATCACAGCAAACAGCGGAACACCAAGAACAAAGGCGCCAAAGAAAAGATGAAGCTGCGCCAAAAACCAGACCAGCTTACGGGAATCAATGCCTGCAAATTGCCGGTATTCATTCGCCTCAAGGGCATAGGCATTTGATATTCCGCCCAGAAGCAGGATAATGCCTAAAGTGAACAGAGTCCTCTTTAAACCTCTTTTAGTCATTAATCTTTCCCCCCTCAGTAAAGAAAATATTGTCGTGTCTCTTGAATAACCCTACTATAAAGCAAATGGCTGCAACCTATAATTACAAAATTAAAGGCAGGTAAGGCATCTACTGATTACCTTACCCACCTTAAATTTCACCCACTTCAGAAAGGAGGAGGAGACAGTGGATGAAATAAGAATAACATATAATACAATTTAGACCCTTTATATCCTAAATAAAATTACTTGTCAAGTTTTTTTAATACGCTTATGTGGTATTGAGTATTGGGTTATTTTATAAAAACCTCGCGGGAGAGGCAGGGGAGATATTGGACGGTTCTTGACAATGACTGATTTTGTAGTATACTAATAACAGTATCTGGTGAGGGAAAGAGCTTCAATTAACGGCATGGGGGAGGCCTGAATGATGATTAAACATAGAGAACTCCTATGCTCAAACTCGGCATCAAGACAAAGCTAATAATCCTTGTATTAATTACTGCCATCCCAGTATCTTTATTCAATTTTTATTTGCTTTATCAAGACCTAAAACATGATAAAATCGCTTTAAATCAATCGGCATTGCACCAGTCACAGATGATATCTGATGAGATTGACCAGGCCATCTTTGAAAGCTGGCAGCACCTTTCAACATTTGCAGAGATCCCTGTGATAAAAAGCGCCAGATGGCAGGAATGCAGCAAATTTCTTTCATCGCTAAAATCCAGATATCCCTATTATGAGAATATATTTGTAGCAGATTTAAATGGATGGATACGATGCTCTGCAGTCCCCTTCAAAAAGATGGTCAATGCCAGTGACCGTTCTTATTTCAAAGAGGTAATTGAAAAGAAGGAATATACTATAGGTTCTGTAACAATCGGCCGCATAGTTGGCAAGCCTGTTGCTATTCTTGCATTTCCTGTTATGGACAATGCCAATAATATAACCGCTGTCATCGGCGCATCCCTCTCCCTCCTTTATATTAATGCAATGTTTACCCATATCAGCCTTAGCCCGAATACAGTAATACTCCTGATAGACCAAAAGGGAAGAATCGTCAGCAGCAATGTAGAACCAGAAGAATATGTGATGAAGGATGTAAGCAATGCCAATTGGTTTCAGGAGATTCTTAGAAAAAAGGAAGGGATACTTACACTTCATTTTATGGGTGAAGAGAGACTCACTGCTATTACCGCGCCAAGAAAGGTGGAATGGAATTCCGTAGTAGGCGTACCGACTAATATAATTTATGCGCCTTTAAAAAGTTATCTCATAAAAAGTATATTTTGGGGCATCATGGTTCTTGGTTTAACATTTTTTATTGCTATCTTCATTGGAAGGTATATCTCAAGGCCGCTGTCTACGCTCTCAAGGGAAATTAAAGAGGTCGGCATGGGAGACTTCCACAGGCTTGTAAATATAAAAACAGGCGATGAGATTGAAGAGCTTGCAAACAGTTTTAATGAAATGGTGGTAAAGCTGGATGAAAGGAAAGTGGAAAATGAGAAGCTGCAAAAGCAGTTGTTTCTTTCACAGAAAATGGAGGCAATAGGCACGCTTACAGGCGGCATTGCCCACGATTTTAATAATATGCTGAATGTAATCCTTGGCTATACACAGTTGGTTATAGACGAAACAAAGAAGAATCCCACTCTGCACCGATATATTCAGCAGATACAGAAGGCAGGCCAGTCTGCCGCAGAGCTTGTCCAGCAGCTGCTTGCATTCAGCAGACGGCAGGTTATTGACCCAAAGATAATTAATATCAACGAGGTTATATACAATCTTGTAAAGATGCTGCACAGAATTATAGGTGAAAATATTGCTCTAAAACTCGCCCTTTCAGAAAATGTATCGCCTGTAATGGCAGACCCGGGACAGATGGTTCAGGTGATTATGAATCTATGCGTCAATGCAAGGGATGCTATGCCACAGGGGGGCGAATTGGCAATAGAAACAAGCAATACAATTATAGATGAGGCGTACTGTCATGTTCATCCATGGGCGCACCCCGGCTCTTATGCGCTACTTTCAATAACAGACACCGGCATCGGCATGGACTCAGAAACCCAGGCGCGGATATTTGAACCCTTCTTTACAACAAAGGAGCTTGGCAAGGGAACAGGCCTTGGCCTTGCAATAGTATACGGCATTATAAAACAGCATAATGGCCTCATAAATGTATACAGCCAGATGGGCCTCGGAACAACCTTTAAGATATATCTTCCTGCAGCCTCAGGCAAGGCAGAGACTCTTCAAACTCCAAAGCACGCCAAAACTAAGGGCGGAAACGAAACAATCCTTCTTGCAGAGGATAATGATATGCTGAGAGAGTTTGCAGAAACACTATTAAAAGACCTTGGCTATACTGTTATAGCAGCAAAGAACGGCGATGAGGCAATAA
>JAHFEP010000325.1 GCA_023248415.1 Nitrospirota bacterium | reverse complement strand
CTGCCAAGCGGATCAAAGCAAACTCAAATAATCCCGAGCACCATGAATTATACGATGAACCCAGATGATATGGTCTTCAATGGTGTAAAAGATAAGGTAGTTTTGAACAACGAGGAACCTATATCCCATACTGGTAAGTTCTTCTTCGTTGGGTATCTTGCCAATAAAGGGATGGGTGGAGAGATTGGATAGGCTCTTTTCAATTTTTTCTGCTACGACTTCGGCTGCTGAAGGATTATCAAGGGCAATATATGCTATAATCTCTTTAAAATCTTCTTCGGCAGCTTGCAATAACCGAATTGCATACTTAGATTTCTTCATGTAGCTGTTTTCTTATGTCTTTCATTACATCCGATAGGGTTCTTCCCTTATCACCTGCTGCTTTTTGAGCTTGGGCAACAGCAAGTTTGCTAAATAAATCCAGTTTCAACTGTAACTTGCTGTAATGAGCCATCGACATAACAACTAGATCGCCTTCACCATTTTTTGTAATGAATATTGGTTCATCGTAATGGTGTGCGATTTTGGAAATTTCGTTTGCTTTGTTTCTCAAGTCTGAAATAGGTTTTATGACGGGCATAGATTCCTCCTTGTTTTAATATCAAGATTATGTCATTATAATGATAAAGTCAAGAAATAATTTCGCTCAACGTATAACACTATCTTTGCGGCTCCAGATAATGATTTTAAATGGTATGGCAAAATAGAAATTAAATATAGCTGTTTACTTTTAAAAAATCAAATCTCTTTGAAGCAAGCACATTTTCAATGAACCTGAAAATCTTCTTTCTTACATCAAGGTTTAAGCTTGGATACCAGACAGGGCTGGCGATAACAAGACCGCGGAAGGCATAAAAGGGCTGGACTACATTTAAGATTTCTGTGTCCTTTGTCCTTTGCAAATAGTTCTCCCAGAAAAGTATAAACAGCCTTTCAAATGGTCCTTCAAGCCTTCCATATTTCTGCAACGAGAAAAATATATAATTTATGGTCATTGACGCAACATCATCTGCTGGCTCGCCCCATTCTCCCCTTGCCCTGTCAAGGACAGTAAACTCTGTGTCTTTTCTGAAAAGTATATTCCATGGGTGAAAATCACCATGCACCTGAGAAAGACGGTGGGTTAATGGCTTTATCTTCCAACGCCATTCAACGCATTGCTTTTCTATTTTTTCCAACAATCTGCTGTCAATAAACTCAAATCTTTCCGGATAGCTGTCTGCTATACCCATTATGCATTCACCATGGCCAATTGTATCACGAATCTTGCGGACATAAAGATTAGGTTCATTCTTTTTTGTTTTGTGAATCTCAGCAAGATAGTCTGATAATGCCTTTGCCCTTTCAATATCAATGTCTGTGATTTCTCCTGATGTCTTTATCCTTTCTAAGTCCTTAAAATATCCATCCCCTTCTACAAAGTCCATGAGCAGAAAAAACTCCTCTGCATCACCAACAGAGATAAGCCCCCCTTCTTTTATAAAAGCGCCAACATCTATTGCCTTTGCATGTCTTGGAAGCCTGTTAAAGGTATCATAATCCCACAGCATCACCTGAGCCCTGTCAGAAAAATGCTCGTGGCCAAAAGGCCCTGCTGCCATTGATTCTATGACAACAGACTTTTTCTCAGCATCCATTTCAATCTCAAGTAAAATAGGCACGCCATAGCCATAAGCCTTCAGCTCCCTTGCCTCAGGCTCCTTGCCAAGCTCGCGCATGGAGAGGAGTTTTACTTTTTTTTTAAAAACAGTTTCAAGGTATCTTTCTATCTTTTCTGATTTGATGTCTGGCATAGGTATATTTATATTAAGAATATTGCGGCTTGTTAAAATGTCCGAATGGGTTTAAGTCTCTTACATTTCTTGTATCATACCCTCGTTTATGAAGCCATTGTTCCGCCTTCTTACTAACACCAACATCTACTAAAAACTTTAGGCTTTTAGTATCCATTCTTAAGCGCCTGTGCCTACTTCAAAAACCTGTTCCTCGCTCACTAATTCCGCTGCATATAATAAAACCGCCTGTATGGCTTCGGGTTCTAATTTAGGATAATCCTCTATCAGTTCCTTAACAGCAGTTCCTTAACAGCAATTCCTTTAGCTAATGCCTTTAAAATCTGCTCAACAGTAATTCTTAAACCCCTGATAGTAGGTTTACCAACCATTACATCAAGATTAACAGTAATTCTTTCAAATAGTTGTTTTGGATTCATTTTTTCCTCCAAATTATTCAAGATTGCTTATATCATGTATGTATCCGAATGCAATTAATGTATATTTACTATTTTAGCAATAAGCCTTAAAAACCACAAGCCAAAAGGTTGCAAGGGTAATGTATCATATCTTGTATCAGTGAAGTAAATAATGTAGTCAGACTTGCCTATTGACATTTGCCCTCATTATCTCTACCACCCTTTCAGTCTCATACCATTACAAGAAAAACTAATAGCTGACTCTTCGGCTCCTGCAGGATATGAAA
>JAHFEP010000154.1 GCA_023248415.1 Nitrospirota bacterium | reverse complement strand
CTTTACGACGAATGTCTTCTTGTGCTTCCGATGGAAGTGAACGGGCATCTCGTATCTGCATGCCCGTATGGTAACATAGAGTTTATAAAATGTAAACTATTTATTGCACTGATTAGTATCTATATTATGAAGAAGGGCATCTTTTGTAATAAGCGGGACACCAAGAAGTCTTGCAGTAGCAGCAATAATCTTATCATGAAGTTCAGAGACCTCTTTGGTCTCTATAATCTGGAGGAGCATTTTAAAGCGACTTTTTGGCTTCTTCTATTTCTTCTTCAGATATTTCTATATTTTTAAATATTCTTTTAAGGGAGATAAGATTCTTTTTAGAAGGGGTAAGCTTTTTCAGAATGGAGAACTTTATGTCTAAAATCTCATCTTCAATAGCTTCTATCTTATGGATAAGGTCTGTTGACCCTTTGGCGGTAGTTTGTTTCATTATTATACCTCATGGACAGCTTATGATTAAAACTTATTATACTCGTATTCTAAAGTCAAATAAAAATCTCCACTTGCCCCTGCCTGTCCCTGTCTACCGACAGGTAGAGGCAGACAGGGACAGGGTAGGGTATGTGGAAAAAGTAAATATTAGTAATAATAAGGGTAACTATGAAAACATAAATGAATAAAACTAAAAGATTCGCACTCATTTAACTAAAAGGTGCTTTACTCCGTGTTTATAACCATAGTGGCTGAAGTGTTCGTCAAGTGTTAGTGTGGCATCTATAGAGTGTTTATCAATAAGGGTAAAACTTGTGCAATCAGTAAAACTGAAGTCTTTATCCTTGTATTTGATAAATATCTCTTTGGCAGAGTGTTCATCCTTTTCAGTTACATGTAACACCTTAATGTTTGAGGCTTCAAGGCCTTTTATAAAAGCAACCGCAGCGCTGTGGTTGACTCTGGCACGGATTAAGGTAATGGTTTCATCAATTATGTAGTTTGAGGTATAAAGTATGGCTTTTTGTTCAGCTAATTCTTGGAATACATTGGCGGCCATTTCGTGGAAGGTGTCTGATTTATCGGCAATGGCAAGGAATGCCCCTGTATCAATAAAAACTTTCATTTGGCCTTCTTCCAGCCATAGAGGTATTTATCATGCTCTTGGGAAAGATTTTTAATGCCGCTGTTAAAGATGCCTACAAGGGACAAAGCCTTTTTCTTAAATTTTGTTTTAGCCGGCTCTCTTATTATGGTAATAGTCAGTTTTTCATGTTCTTTTATATGAAGTTTTTCCAGCGGTCTTATTACGCCATCTTCATAAATGGCCTTAATGGTTCCATGCATAATAGCCTCCTTTGTTTATATATATTAAATATTAAGGACGGGTTATGTCAAGTTAAAAGAAATGGGACGAAGAAAGGATAATAAATAAATGAGAAAGAGACGGGGAAATAGAGGGACATTCCCCAATTAAAATTGTTTACAAAAAAAATCGTGGAAGCGTCCCTTGCTAAAAAAAACATCCCTGTCTGCCCCAGTTTGCCGACAAGCAGGCTTTGGGGAAAGGGCAGGGTGAGGGGAAAAAAGGCTATCTAATTCTGTAACCGTTTTTTGAAAGAACAATAAGCTTTCCACGGAAAGTGGAAAGTTCATACTTTTTGAGAAGATTGCTTATTGCAGCAATCACATCCTCTAAAAGGGGTAGGTGTATCCTGATATGGGAAGATGTTTTCATCAGCAAGAAATCTCAAGGGACTGTCTCTTCAAAAGGAACATATTCCTGTTCTTTTATAAGGGTAGTTGCATAATGAATGCAGGCCTTAATATCTTCAGGTGTCAGATTGGGATAGTAATCCCTGATAATGTTATCAGCAGTAAGCCCTGCTTCCAGAAGCTCAAGGATGAGGTAGACCATAATCCTTGTTCCCTTAATACAGGGCTGGCCATGACATATATTGGGGTCTATTTCTATACGATCATTCATTGTAATTTATCTCCTACTGATAAAAAGGTTATCAAAATAGATGCTGAAAGTCAAGGAAGGAAAGGAGGGGTGGGGTGAGGTAAGGGCAATTCTTGCGATTGCAGGAATCCATGGTTCAACAGGCTTACCATGAACGGAGACAGACATCCGCTCATCCTGAGCTTGTCGAAGGACTGGATTCCGCATCAAGTGCGGAATGACACTATAAAAAGTGTATAGAACTAATTGGGACATCACACTGGGCAAGGCAGAAGCCTTGCAAAACGCAATATACAGCATTGTAGGGCAACCCTTTAGGGTTGCAATATAAACTTTAACACTTTTAACACAGGATGGTGTCTAAAAAGCGCTTTTTTGCTTGATTTGTTTAAAACAGTGCAATAGAATTACTTATTTTTGTAGTAATAGTTTTATAGGACATAATATGCAGTTAACCAACTAAATAAGGAGGCGGGGTATGAAGAGGTTTTATTATCTGTTTATTTTTTTGTTTTTGTTTGTTTTTGCAGGAACTGTTTTTGCTTTAACACCTGAGGAGATTTTGTTATTGAAAAGGGCAGGTGTGCCGGATGAAAAGATTTTGGAGATGCAGCAAAAAGGGGGGACTGTCCCTCAGGCAGCAGTGCCTAAAATTAATCCTTTTGACTGGAACGAGGACGGGAAGAAGGATATTATCACTGGCTCGGACAGCGGCCAGGTGTATGTCTATCTTAATACCGGGACAAATTCCCAGCCGATATTTGATAAGCCAGTAAAGATTCCCGGCGTTGAGGTGCAGCGACTTTCAGACCCATATATAGCAGACTGGAATAGTGACGGCAAAAAGGATATTATTGTGGGTCAGGCTTCTGGAGAGGTCTCTGTGTTTATTAATATGGGGACGAATCAGTCGCCGCTCTTTGCAGGAGAGATGAAATTAAATGATGGCGCTCTGGATGTTGGTCAATATTCATCTGTATCAATGGTTGACTGGAATGCTGACGGCAAGAAAGACCTATTAATAGGAAATTCAAGGGGCAATGTTTATATTTTCTTTAACATGGGCAGCGAATCTTCTCCAAGATTTTCAGATGATGGAATAAAAACGCAAATCAGTGTATCCGGCTATGCAACGCCTTATGTTGCTGATTGGAACGGTGATGGCAAGCTTGATGTAATATGCGGCTCATCAGATGGCAAGGTTTACATCTTTATTAATGAGGGCGATAATAAGAACCCTGCATTTGGCAAGTCACAGATACTTCAGGTGAATAATAAAGAGCTCAGGCTCCCAAGCCATACCTCTGTTATTCCCCTTGACTGGGATGATGACGGAAAAATGGACATTTTGGTGGTTAATAAGGAGGTAGTAGAACAGATCGGAGGCCGCACAGAGAAAGTTCCTTACGGTATCTATCTTTTAATGAACACAGGGACAAAAGAAAAGCCGGAGTTTAAGGAGCTAAAGCCACTTAAGGGAAAGTTCAGGGATGATACGGTGCTGTAGAGGGGAACACACCCCTTTATCCCCTCTTAATAGAGGGGAAGGTTTACCCCTTTGAAAAAGGGGGATATAGGGGACCCCTCTTTTCCAAAGAGGGGAACGAAGAACCAAGAGTTTTATGAATAAAAAAGGAGGATGTTATGCAAAGGATTAAAAAAAGATTGTTGAACATTGCATTATTATTTATAGTTGCATTACTGTTTGCGAATTGTGCTATGGGTCCGGCTTATCAGAGGGTTGATAATATTCCGGCTGGCATGGGCGTAGTTTACATTTATAGGCCAGCGAAGTTTGTGGGTGGTGGTAATTCGCCTGAATTACGTGTTAACGGAGTCCCTAAGATAAATAGATTTATTAATGGTGGCTACTATCCTTTTTTTTTAAAACCAGGCGAGGTAGAATTTAGCATTGAACTTGGAGGCAGGGTAATGCCTATAACACTTTATATAGAAGCAGGGCAAACATATTATATAAGGCATGGTATGCCAATCCGTCTTACATTGGTTTCTCCAAAGATTGGTGAAAAAGAAATTGCTGATTGTAGATTATTAGAGGGAAGGCAGCCGGCGCTTGAAGAAAAAATGAATAAAACTGAGACTTCCGCTTTTACACCGGAGGAGATTTTGTTATTGAAAAGGTCAGGTGTGCCTTATGAGAAGATTTTAGAGATGCAGAAAAAAGGGGAGCGGATGCCAATGCCAGTGTCTAAAATCAACCCGTTTGACTGGAATGAGGACGGCAAAAAGGATATTATCACTGGCTCAAACAGCGGCAAGGTGTATGTTTATATTAATAAAGGGACAAATCAGGAGCCTGAATTTGATACGGCGCTTGAAATGCTTGAAATCCACAATGTTAAAGTAGAGGATGGGGAGTCCGCCCCTTATATTGTGGACTGGAATGAGGACGGCAAAAAGGATATTCTTGCTGGTTCGGCTCCAGGGGAGGTCTCTATATTTATAAACAGAGGGACAAATCTGCACCCGATATTTGAAAAAGAGTTGAAATTGAATGAAGGCGATCTTGATGTTGGGGATTATGCTTCTCCTGCAATGGTAGACTGGGATGGCAACGGCTTGAAGGATTTGGTTGTTGGAAATAAAAATGGCAAGGTTTTTGTCTTTCTGAATATTGGCTATAAGCATAACCCTCTATTTTCCTCAGATGAAATAAAAACAGGGATTAAAGTTGATGGTAGAGCAACGCCCTTTATCGTTGACTGGAACAATGACGGCAAGTTTGATGTGGTATCAGGCTCATCGGACGGCAAGGTTTATGTTTTTATAAATGAAGGTGACAGCAAGACTCCAAAGTTTAGCAAGCCGCAGACTGTTCAGGTAAATGGCAAGGAGCTTAAACTGCCAAACTCTACCTCTGTTATTGCCCTTGACTGGGATGATGACGGGAAGACAGACCTCCTTGTGTCTAATAAAGAAAAAAACCAGCTCGGCATCTATCTGTTAATAAACACAGGGACAAAGGAAAAGCCAGAGTTTAAGGAGCTAAAACCCCTCAAGGGAAAGTTTAGGGATGATGCGGCGCTGTAAGAAGCGTGCTTAAGAAATAGATCGACTTTTTCTGTTTTGAAAAGAAATTTCTATATCTTTAAACAAAATGTGTTTATATTATTAACCGGTATGTATTAATGAAGGAGGAAATATCATATGAAACCCAAAAATATTATCATTATTCTAAAGATTGTTTTAATACCCCTAATACTATATTCAGCCTTAATAGGCTGTGCCGGGAGTTTGCCTGAGGTTGAGGTTCAGCATATTTCTAAATATAAGACCTTTCAGAATCAAAATGGGATTAGCATAGCTATTGACCCATTTTTTGAGGGAAACAGGTTAAATAAATTTTTTGGCACAAATGTTCTTTCTGATTATGATATTTTGCCTGTCCATATTATTATAGAAAATAATATAGACCAGCCTATATTAATACTAAGAGAGGATATTTTATTGTTAAATGCTAATAAAGAGATTATACAAAAACCATCTACAAACCCTGCTGAGCCGGTTGAAAAAAGAAAACGAGCGATGGAGACCACAAGAGCGGTCACAGGAGGGTGGTTGTGGGGATCGCTTGCTATGCGTTATGCGAATATTGCGATGAACATTAGAACAAAGAGCTTTTATGAGAAAATCATTAATAATAAGGGAGAATTACATCATGGTTTTGTATATTTTACTATTAAGGATTTAGCGATATTAGATAATAATGCAAAAGTTCAGGTTATGGCTAAAAATATTAATACAGATGCCATAACTACCTTTGAATTTGATGTTGATATGACCATTAAAGGGGAGATTAAACGCAGGAAAATGGAGGAAAATAAAAATAAACCGTAAGCGATATAAACTCACACAAAGAGAGTAAAGGAAGGTTAAGATGAAAAAAATAGATTGCTTTATGTGGTTTCTATTAATTGCGGGATTAATTGTTATGACAATGGGTTGCTCAAAGTCAATTCCAGTATCATATCAAACTGGTAGCAATATCAGTGTAAATATAGTCCGCCCGACACTTGGTAAAACCATGAAAGATGTTACAATAGGAATTGCAAAGTTTGATGATCTGCGTACAGATGAGGACGGCAAATTAGTTAAGGGAAATGAGCCAAAGAATGAAAGTTATGTTGCCAAGATGGGACGATGGAGATTCGGTATAACCTATCAGGGAAAGGACTATACCCCTGTAAAAGATATTATACAGAAAATATTAGTTGATGAATTCAAAAATGCCGGGTTCAATGCAAAATCAATAGACACGGTTTTGTCAAAGAAAAATAAACAGGACTTTCAAATAGTTGGCAAAAAGAACGGAGTGGACTATATTATAGGCGGAGATATTATTGAGTTTAAGTTTCGCTATATTGATAAATTTTTCATTTTGACGCAGCAAAGAAAAGTGTCATTAAATATTTTTTCAATGAAGCAGGGAAAAGAGATACTTCTTGATACTTCTTTTACTGAAACAAGTGAAGATAATATTGCTGCAATGAATGCTGGTCATGGAATAAAAAATGGAACAAATGCAGAGAAACTAATAAATATACCGTTTAAGAATATTGTGATGCAGGTAATACAGAATGTTGAAGCCAAATTACATAGTATTCAAATAGCCATGACGCCTGAAGAGGTTTTATTACTAAAGAAGGCAGGTATTTCTGATGAAAAGATAATAGCGATGCAAAAAAAAGATGGGGGCGAACAGTTAGCATCTACACCGAAAATCAATTTATTTGACTGGAATGAGGACGGCAAGAAGGACATCATCTCTGGTTCGGACAGCGGCAGGGTGTATGTTTATATTAATAAAGGGACAAATCAGGAGCCTGAATTTGATATGCCGCTTGAAATTCCAAATGTTAAAGTAGAAGAAAATGGGAAGTCTGACCCTTATGTTGTAGACTGGAATGAGGATGGCAAAAAGGACATCCTTGTAGGTCAGGGTGGAGGTGAGTCATTTATATTTATAAATAGAGGGAC
>JAHFEP010000324.1 GCA_023248415.1 Nitrospirota bacterium | reverse complement strand
CAATAATATTAAATTAAACAAAGCTTTAATATTTGATTTGTCTTGTTTCATCTAAATCTTCCTCCTTTTCAGCATTATATTTAGAGCTAAAGCCCCTTCCTCAGGGCTACCAAAGGGCATGGTATACTATGCCCCTACAATTGGCAACCGCAAGAATTGCCCCTGCCTCACCCCACCCCTCCTTTCTATCTCCTTAACTTATAAAGTTTCATAGTGTATAAATAATCTATGCACCTTACTAACGAAATCAAAACCTCTCTAAAGCGCGAGTACATACTGTGCTCAAATGCTATAGCCTTTTATAAAAAGGCTTTAAAGAAATTTGAGCAAAAATACCACCTCACCACCAATGCCTTTCTAAAAAGGTTTGATGCAGGCCAGATGGGAGATGAGGCAGATTACTTTGATTGGTACGCCTTTGCAAAACTTTTTGTCCAATGGCAAAAAACACAATCCGCCCTCCGCTCTGCTGTACAATGATACAAAAATTTGTTGAAGCACATCTCAAACAAAATAACTCAATCAAATATACCCTCCTTAAAAGATGTTCTAAACGAGATTACTGCAATAATCATTAAGAAATAAAAAATCAACTAATTTTCCCCCTCACCCTGTCTGCCGACAGGCAGGCCGCAAGGGGAGAGGGAAACTGGATTCCCGCTAAAAACATGCGGGAATGACACTCTGACACTTTGATACTCTGACACTCTGATACTCTGACACTTTGACACTTTGATACTCTGACACTCTGATACTTTGACACTTTTTACAACACCCCTTCCCTTTTTGCCTTCATCACTGCCTCCACCTTTGAGTGCACATGGAGCTTGTCGTAGATGTTTTTTATGTGCGTCCTGACTGTGTGCGTGCTTATATAAAGCCTGTCTGCAAGCCTCTTGTTTGTAAGGCCGTCTGTTATGCCGTTTAAGATTTCTTTCTCCCTTTGCGTAAGGACAGCCTCTATCTTCCGCCTGTTTAGCTCCATCTCATTAAAATATTCTATTACATACCTTGCCACCTTTGGCGACATTGGCGAGCCGCCGTTGTATATCTCTTCTATAGATTCTATAATCTCCGCAGGGGGAGAGTCTTTTAAAAGATACCCTGATGCACCTGCCTTTAAGGCTGTAAATAGATGCTCCTTATCCTCATGGACTGTGAGCACAAGCATCTGAAGAAGGGGCATCTTGCTCTTTAATCCCTTTATTACATCAATCCCTGAAATCCCAGGAAGCCCAAGGTCTATTAGCGCAACATGGGGTTTAATTACAGGTATCTCCTCAAGCGCAGACTCGCCTGTTCTATAGCACCCTGCGACCTTTAATGTCTCTGCCTTGCTTAATAATATGGATAGGCCGTCTAAGGTCTCCTTATTGTCCTCTGTTATGGCTACCCTGATTAGCATAATGGCACCTGATTATCACATCCTATTCCTATTGTCCATACCTCAAATGAGGTATTTTTGAGGTAAAATTAGATTTATTTCTGTCCCTTTTCCCTCTTTTGAAATGATATTGAGTATTCCGCCAATATCCTCTGCCCTTTTTTTCATGTTTTTAATGCCGTAAGAGCCGTCTTTATTATCCTCTAAATTAAACCCCTTTCCATCGTCGGTTATCTTCATCTCAAATCTCTTTTCATCATAAGAGATGTCAACCATTACATTTTTTGCCATTGAATGTTTTACTATATTTGTTATTGCCTCTTTATATATGTTAAATAGATTAAAACGGATGTGGGTATTGAGGCGGGGAGTGTTAGACGAATAAACCTCCCTGTATCCAATGTCTATATCAAGTGAGTCAAACAGCCTTGCAGTATAAGTCTTGAATTGGGAGAGGATGTCCTCCATCCCCTTTTCATCAATATCAATTGCCCATAGAAAATCCCTGAGCTTTTCCATGTTCTTTAGTGCAATATCCTTTATAGACATTATGTTATTCCTTGCCGTCTCAGGCTCTTTTGATATGGAGAGAATTGCCGCCTCGCTTAAGAACCTGATGCTTGTAAGGTCATTTATCAGATTATCGTGAAGCTCCTGCCTTGTGCGCTCCTTCTCCATCTGTGATTTCTTCTCCATCTCAAGCCTCTCCTGATAAAAGCAGAGGTTGTCCATTGCAGACGGAAGTGAAAAAGGGATGATAAGGGAGAAAAGGGCGAAGTATGTAAAGGCCATGGGTGTTTTACCGAGAATACCCGGGAGCAGATGCAAAAAGATAAAAACACCCCCTGCAATTGAAGGGGCAATGAGGCTTAATAATATCTGCTTTTTAAGAAAAGGGTCATCCTCCTTAATAAGGGAGTGTAGAAATGCCCATATCATGACGAGTGTCCATAAAAAGAGAAATGGAAAAGTGGTTCCGAAAGCCGTAATGCCAAAGAAATAAAAAAGTGTTGTAAGCAGAAAGTAGCCATAAAAGATTATATACGGCAGTGAAGGAGACTTTTTGATTATCTCCTTTGGCCTTGGAAAGACAAAGGC
>JAHFEP010000153.1:1179-6923 GCA_023248415.1 Nitrospirota bacterium | reverse complement strand
TCTCTTATGGGTTATATTCAAATTATTTTATTGGCAATTGGGGCGCTATTATATTTAACGGAGGAAAACTATTGTCACTAAACAATACGAATTCTTCTACCTTTAACACTATGAGTTTCGTTGGAAAAATAGCAAGCATTATACTGTGGGGCGGTTTATATCTATATATACTATTATTAATTAATATAAAAGAAATATATAAAAATGCCTATACAAAATATATGGGTATATTTATTCTTTTTTATATTTTTGTTTTTACGATACCTTGGCCTGCAGAGGGAGGAGGATGGCCTAAATATGCTATTCCAATATATCCCTTTATGCTTATTCTGAGTTCATTCATAGTAAAAGAATATAATTTTAAAAAGGTTATTAGCTACGTAATTTCTTTTTCATTAATATATTACTTGTTAGGAGATTATTTCTATAATGTCTATGATATGTTAAGGTATAACGAAATTAATTATCCATACTCAACGATAAGATTTATTTGGTATTTACTTGTTCCAGTAAGTTTTATTATTCTGAGTAGATATTTAAGGCTCTCTAAATCTTTTCTTATTTTTATCTTTTTTCTTTCGCAAAACGTAGGTCTGTTAACGAACCAATTATTTGCAGATTATTCAACGAATTACCAATATGGGACACAGGGCACCGAAAAAGTCTTCAAGTATATTGAGGAGAATAAGATTGAAGATCTTACAGAATTTCCTATATATGAAGGATTATTTAACCACCAAGGTAATATGCTGGAGAAAAAATATTATATTAACAGAGATTATTATTTCATAATGAATAGGCCAAAGAATACTGAAGATGCAGAACTTCTCAAAATAATTCAAAATGATTATAGAAAGATAAAGCAAATAGGTAGTTATCAAATATGGGAAAAGAAGTAATTGTTAAATCCGTTTTATAGAAACTATAATCTCCTTTCTTTACAACCACCTTTCTTCAACATAAGGATGAAACATCCACATTTCTTGCTTTATGTATAATGCTCAAACCAGCACATTAGATTTAAAACTCATAATCCTCTTTCTTTTTTCTATTGTTCTCGTTTCAAGTATAACGGTTGCCTCGATGACTACATCTGCAATGGTGGCAATGTTAATGGTAGTTTTATTTATCTTAAATGGTTTCATAAAAGGTAAATTTATTTTAATCCAACATCCTGTCCAAAAACCTTTATTATTACTTTTATTATGGGCGTTAGTATCATTGTTACTATCCGAGTTACTCACATCTAAGGCTCTTCCTTCAGCCGAAGAATTAAATATCTATAAATGGATAACTGGGTTGAATTCTCCACAAGTCAGAGGCATTGCTTTTTTATTTCGTTTATTTCTAAGCATATTTGCTATTCAGTATATAGTTATGTACGTGAATTCAGAAATAAAATATATTAAGGTAGTAAATTATTATTTGTTAGCATACTCGATGGTTTGCGTTTATGTAATTATTCAAATAAGTTTGTTTATATTTTTTGGTATTGAAGTGGGGGCAATCTACGATAATTTTAGATTTGGAGGTTTTATAGGTGAGCCTTCAACCTTAGCAGGACTGTTGGTTTCTGGCTATTTCTTAATACTTAGTTTGTTGATAAAAACAAATAAGTCTATATGGTATTCTATCTCATTCCTTAAGTGTATTATTATAATCGCTACTATAGATTTATTATTCACCTTTTCAGCTGCATGGATTCCATCTGCCATAATAGCGTTTGTTCTGACAGGCCGGAAATATTTAGGTGGCAAAAAATTAATTTACCTTCTTACCGCAGTATTATTGTTGAGTATTATTTTTCATGAAGCATTTTATTTGTCTGTTATAAAGAAATCCATGGATCCTTTAATTAATGTTATCAATGCAATAGATGTTGGATCAGCATATTCAACAGAAGGATATTTTATGTTCAATAGTCGAATAGCGACAATGATATCCGGAATAAAGATATTTTTGAATAATCCTATTTCCGGAATTGGAATAGGTAAATCACCTTTTTTCATGCCGTTACAGATGATCAATGATTTTGGATACGAAGCAAGATTCTATAGTGAAGCATATTATAGTAGTCGCATACCCCCTTTGAATACATATATTCAGTGGATGGCAGAGACAGGAATAATTGGCTTAGCTATACTAATATATATTATTTATTCTCTTTATAAACAGAGCAAGAGGATTAATAATGCTTCTTATAAACATCTTATCAATTTTGGTTTTGGAGGAGCTTTGATAGCGGTGGCAATTGCTATAAATGCAATTCCTGATTATCTTTATGTTGGCTATATAAACTTTCTAATAGCGATGTACATAACAGGGATAAAATTATTCGGAGGAAAAAGTCTTAATAACAACAGGACTTAAGTATGCACCAACACAATAAAAATACTAAGCTATTAATATCTATCATATGCTTTTTTATTCTTGCAACCACTTGGTTTTTATATAGGAATGATATTTTAATGTTGCCGGCTAATCTCCTCTTTATGGATGATGAGATTACGGCCAAAAGTGATGCGATAATATGTTTATCGGGGGCGGAAGTTGAGCGAGTTATTCATTGTAACGAGTTGTTTAAAAATGGCAAGGCTGAAGTCATTGTCGTTACTGGCGGAGAATTAGATGACAGTACTCTTTTTTATCAGACTTCGGGATCCCTTGCCTCATTGTCACAAGGCTGGCTCATAAGGCATGGTACGCCGCAAAATAAAATTGTTCTTTTACCACAGGGTAATAGTACATACGGAGAAGCTGTTGCTGTTAGTAATTTAGTTCGCGAAAGAGAATATAAGGATATTATAGTTGTCAGTTCTGCATATCATATGAGGAGGGTCGCTCTTGTTTTTAAGAAGACTTTTAGAGGACGTAATATTAATCTGAAGTTTTCATCAGCATCTTCTTTATCTGATGGTTTAGGGCATTGGTGGATGAACGAAGGCAAGATGGTTAGTCTATTTGAAGAATATATAAAAATTTCTTTATATTTTATCAAGGGTTACATTTAAGGTATGCGTTAAAAATCCTTCCAGTCAAACTTGTTAACCTCTGGTTTTAACAGATGCTCAGATATGTAACCTTTTTTGCGAAAACGCTTTTTCTTTCCCTATCGTCAACAGCTCAGGGTTATATTCATCTCCTGTACGAAAAGTTATTGCCTCCAAAAGAGAAGGCTCCATCAGAACCGATAAATATACTCATCGTCCAGCTTGGGCAGTTAGGGGATTTTGTTTTATCCATTCCTTTTTTTGGTGCGCTAAAAGCTGCTTATGGAAACCGATTGCGCCTTGTAATAATTACCGACCAGATAAATGAAGACTTAGTTAAAAAAAATTCACAGGTTAATGAAGTTATAATTTATAATTCAAAAAAATATTCTCGTGTTAAACAAAAAGAGGATACAATGTTTCCTTTGTTATCTTTGAAAGATAAAACCTTTGATAAATCTATCTGGCTTCGTGGCGACAGTAAAATTTTTTATTGGTTAATTGTAAATAGAATTCCAATGGTAAGCATTGCAAAATATCCAAATCCATTAAGATGGTCGTGGTTATCTTTGATTATAAAAAGACCTATTAAAATAAAATTTAAGCATTATGTTGAATATCTTGATGATTTAGATAAAAATATCAAACCAAGCTTGATTGCCTTCAATTTAAATAAAATTTTTAATGCACAACTTGGAAGAGATTCTCAGAAGGATATCTTTTTACATATTGGAGCAGGGAGTGATTTAAGAAAGTGGCCAGAAGAAAATTTTTCAAGGCTTCTCGAAAAATTATTAGCATATGATACTAAAATCGTTATAAATTTACTGGGCTCTAAGTTGGATTGGGAAGTCGCCGAGAGGATAAGAAGCAAAATATCTTTGTCAAAGTATTTAGATAGAGTAAAGAACATTTGTGGTGAGGTGTCTCTACCAGAGCTGTCTGAAATTCTATCTAACGGAAAATTATATATCGGGTTTGATAGCGGACCTATGCATATTGCAGCGTTATCAGGAATTTCTATAGTCGCCATGATGGGGCCTCAGTCTCCGCAGCTCTTCAGGCCCTGGGGGAAGCAGGAAATTAGAGTTGTTTATAAAAATTATTTTTGTTCTCCTTGCTGGCAGTTTTCTTGTTTGCATGTGCGTTCAGGCCCCGGAGCTTGTGTTTTAGCTATTCAGCCACAGGAGGTTTTTGAGGAGGCAAAATCAATCTTAGATAAGAAGGGATGTAATGAATATTGACCCCCGGCTCTATTTTTTAATGAGACGCTTAAAGGAAGTTCAGGCTAAGTATTTTTTTGATCAAAAGATATGTTTGCTTGATATAGGATATGCAGACGGTAGTTTTAAATACAGTCTCAAAACATCTTACAAATATAGAAAGAATTGATGGCATCGATGTCCCTTCCAAGTGGTCAACAAAAACTTCAGTAAATGCAGCAGGAAAACTATATGTGCAGGATCTTCAGCAAGGAACTGGAGAAGTCCCATTAGAAAAATATCATATCGTTACATTGTGGGAAGCAATAGAACATATAGAAAATGTTTATATATTTTTGAGTAATATTCGTAAGGTTCTTGCTCCAGATGGAGTAATATTGTTATCAACTCCCAATCTGCTTAGTCTCAGCCGTTTTATTAAAGGTAAAAGGTGGGTAGGAATCTTGGAGGAAGACCATAAATACCTTTTTGATGCATTGTCTTTATCAATGGTATTAAGCCGTGCTGGCTTTTATAAGATAAAAGTTCATGGTTATTACTTTCCTTCCTTAGGAGAAGCATTGGATTGGACTAATAAATCTCTTGCATTGATACCTGGTGGTGGAATGCTTTTTGCTGTAGCATTTAAAAATATCATTGTACCAGATAATCTGCCACGACCAGGACTGACCATGATAAATTACCTCTGATACCCTGTAACTTGTTGTAGTGTGTTGATTAAAGAGGGAGACTTATTATATGAAAATATTACTTTTATACAATGTATATTCAGATGAACTTGGATCAAGCAGACCACCATTAGGGACTGGTTATCTTGCACAGGCATTGAAAGATGCAAAAATAGAATATGATGTTGTTGATATGAAGCTTGGTTATTCTGAAGAAGATATTCTTAAAAAAATAGGACTGCAAGAATATGATTGTGTTGGCATAAGTGTTTATACCGTGGGGCACAAAAAGTTTTTTAACTTGTTAGGTTCTATCAAACAAAAATATACAAAAGTAAAAACACTTGTCGGGGGGCCACATATAACTATTATTGGCAAGCAGATATTAGAGGAATACAGCCATATTGATTTCGCCTTTACGGGAGAATCTGAGGATTCACTAATTAAATTTTGCAAGGGTGAAAGTTATGATAAGATTCCTGGTCTCATCTATAGGGATAACGGCAACATTTTATGTAAGATACCTTTTGTTAGACCGAACAACTTAGATAATATCAGCTGGCCGAGTTATGAGAAATTTGAATTAGAAAAATATGCAAATGAGATGGGCATAATTACATCAAGGGGCTGTCCTTATCCATGCACTTTTTGTTCCGTAGGTTTAACTCTTGGTAAAAGGGTAAGAACTCGTTCTGTAGAAAACATTGGAAATGAAATGGAGTATTGGTATAGTAAGGGTAAAAGGATATTTAATTTTCTTGACGATAATTTTACATTCTATCGAGAACATGTCTTTTCCCTTTGTGACGAGATCGAAAAAAGAGGTTTAAAGGGTCTTACGCTGAGAGCTTCTAATGGCTTAA
>JAHFEP010000153.1:0-1169 GCA_023248415.1 Nitrospirota bacterium | reverse complement strand
TAATAACAAAGTTCTTAATATTTTGAGAAAAGGTGAAACGATAGAACAGATGGAAAATGCTATCAAATTATGTTGCGATATGGGATTTGAGGTGTCACTATTTTTTGTATATGGTACACCTGGGGAAACGCTGGAAGATATTGAAGATTCAATAAGAATTGCAAAAAAATATCCGGTCTTTAAAGCTGATTTTTATAACCTAATGCCATTTCCAGGCACACAATTATGGAAATGGGTTGAAGATAATAAAGCATGGACGGGTAATCCTTTGGAGTTACTTAATAGTATGGATAAAAATCTAAGATTTTCTAAAGAAACGGGTACGCCTTTTTTTATCACAAAAGAACTAAGTTTTAAGGACCGAGAGGAACTTGCTAAAAAATTGCGAGATACTACGCTATATGTACAAAGAAAAGGAATAGAACGATTATTTTCAAAATATGGAGTATTGAAATATCCAATTGCCTATATTGCTTCAACCATGTTTTTCCAACGATTATTTTTCAACAATAATTCGTTGCGGAAGTTATCAGACAAAATAAGATTTGCAAGACAAAAAAACCAAATTACATAATAAGTTTGGCAAATTAACTCTGGAGATTAATATATATGAAAATACTAATGCTTAACCCCCCTTTTCTCCCCAAATATTCCCGTTTTTCCCGCAGCCCTGCTGTTACTAAAAGCGGAACAATATATTATCCCATTTGGCATGCCTATGCTACTGGTGTTCTCGAGAAAGAAGGTCATAGAGTTAAACTGATAGATGCACCTGCAGATGGATTATCCAAAGAGGATTGTTACCAAATTATAAAAGAATTTGTACCTGATATGGTTGTAGTGTACACCTCCACTCCGAGTATTTATAATGATGTTGAAATTGCTGGCAATATAAAGGAGATACTACCCAATAGTTTTATTGTGTTAACAGGTCCGCATGTTTCTGCATTGCCAGAAGAGTCTCTAAACATAGACAAAAGGGTTGATGCAGTAGCTCGCCATGAATATGATATGACACTGGTAGAATTGGCCCAAAAATTAGAAAACAGGGAGAGTATAGACAATGTTTCAGGGCTGACCCTGAGGATAGGCAGCGAGATAAGATCAAACCCTGATAGAGAATTTATTGCTGATTTAGACTCCATGCCATTTGTTTCAAGCGTGTATAA
>JAHFEP010000323.1 GCA_023248415.1 Nitrospirota bacterium | reverse complement strand
AACGAAGGGAGGTTATTTTATGACAATCAGTTGTTTCAATTCCTTATAGGCTCAATGAAAGGCAGAGGCGGAGAGAAACAAAATGAGTCTCCTTTTTCGTTTCAATTCCTTATAGGCTCAATGAAAGGACAACGCGGACGTACTTAATCGCAGAGAAAACGATGTTTCAATTCCTTATAGGCTCAATGAAAGATACCGCTGTGGAGTAAACAATACTTTTAACTTTTCGTTTCAATTCCTTATAGGCTCAATGAAAGTAGGAACGCCTTGCCTCCCACGCCTCCTATTATCTTTCGTTTCAATTCCTTATAGGCTCAATGAAAGTGCGATTGACACAACACCAACCGGATTGGCATTTGAGTTTCAATTCCTTATAGGCTCAATGAAAGCCGTTTGCACGGCGCAATAAAATCAAGGCTCTATGGCCTTGGTTACTGCAAAAAACGGCCTCTTTTTTCGTCTACCCCTGATTATGCAAAAATGCCCGGGGGTTGACATAATAATTTAAGTTACTGTTTGTTATGATAAAAGCTTTCACCCAACTTGTCAACTCCATTTTTAAATAAAATACTATACCTGTTTCCGTAGAGATTGACAGATACATCGTGAGTTAGTCGAACGATACATGGTGAGTTTGCCGAGCCGGCTAAAGCATATTATCTACAGGCCTCTTATCAGCCCCGACCACCTCTTTGTCAAGCCATTTTTCATTTCTTGACTTAAAAATAATTAATGAGTCTTCCTCCTCCTTCATTATCTTCTTTGCCTTGACCTTCAACTCCTCCAACTTTCCCTCTGTAATCTCTCCCTCAAAAACGGAATTCTGGATATGATGCAGATACTTTCGGCAGAGCTTCAGCATCTTTCCGCATCTTTTCTGGTCAACATCATATACGACTATAACATACATACACTTATAGAATTCAGGAGACAGAATTCAGAAGTCAGAATAGCAGAAATGTTCTAATATTCTGGATTCTGACTCCTGGCTTCTGTATTCTTCTTTAAAAATTTACCACCAGATCTTAAACCCCTCATACTCCTGCTCGCCGAGCAGGTGCTTCACAAGTTTATAACACTCCAGCCTTATAAGATACCTATAAGAGACCTGCTTTTCAAGCTTTTTATGCGTAATGACAGTCTTGAGCCTTTCGTCATATTCTTTAACAACTGTCTTTCTGCCCTTCTCATTAAGATAGCATAAATTAACCTCTGTCATAAAATTTTCTTCTGTAATCTGCTGGCGGTTTAACAGGGTAAAGATTATCCTGTCTGATAGTATTGGTTTAAAAATTTCTGCAAGGTCAAGGCTAAGGGAGAATCTCCTGTCTCCGGGCTCGTGGAGATATGAAATAAGCGGGCTCATCTGTGTATGATAGAGTTCCCCAAGGCATGTTGTATAGACCATTGAGTTCAGATATGATATCAGGGCATTAATCATATTATCAGGAGGCTGTTTGACCCTGCGTTCAAACTCTATCTCCTGATCAATTATGATTGGCCATGCCTTGTAATAAGTATTGCGAATATTCCCCTCAATGCCCATCAGTTCATCGACAGCCTCCACTTTATCTATCTGCGCCCTCAGTTCTTCAATGCCATTGATATATTCATCCAAAGGCTTTCCCCTGTTGTTATAATATCTGAGGTTCTTCTGTATATTAAAGCTCGCTGCCTCTACAAATGCCTTAGCAAGCGCAATCCTTTTCTGCTTGCTTTAATAATGGCTTACCTGCTTGACCAAAAGCTGGCCAGAATTCAGATATTCCCGCGGATAGTAACTTCCGGAATAAAACCCGTAGTAGTTAAATACATGAACCGGGATGCCCTTCTGTGCAAGATAGTTGAAAAGTTTGGTGTTAAAATCAAGCTCGCCAAGGGCATAGATAGCCTCTGTATTCTCAATAGGGATAACAGCCTTTGTGCCGTCCTCCTTCTCAAAGAAGATAGTATTCTCCTGCCTTCGGAGTCTGCCATTATTAAAGATGTAGAAATTTTGTTTCATAATAGAAAATCAGAATACAGGAGTCAGAATCCAGAATCCAGAATTAAACCGCACCGCTATAGTTCATAAGTTAGGAGTCAGAATTAAGAATAGAGGCAGAATATGCCTCCAGTAATTTACTGACCTCTTCAATCTGCAAGGTAAGCGATGTAGCATCACCATAACCAAGGTCCTTTGCTAAAATCAAATAATATCTGCATTCTTCAAGGGAACCCTGTGCAATATTCATAAACCGAACTTTATCAGCCTTCCCTCTTTTCTTAAACCCCTCTGCAATATTTGCTGGAATAGAAATAGCTGCTCGCCTTATCTGTGAAGTCAATCCGTATAATTCCTTTGATGGAAAATTCTCACTGAAACGGTAAACAGATAAGACAAACTGATGTGCTTTTTGCCAGACAATCAGGTCTTGGAAGCTCTTTGCAGGTGTTCTTTTCATAACAACTCCTTTCTTTCTCTTTGTTTATCTAATTTTTCTTGTTTTTATTCTG
>JAHFEP010000028.1 GCA_023248415.1 Nitrospirota bacterium | reverse complement strand
TGTCGGGTTTGACAAAATTCGGAACAACTGATAAGTTAGTCCTCCAGAAGGAGGAAGAGATGAGGAAAGGCAAATGGAGTGCAGAAGAGAAGCAGAAGATAATATTAGCGGGGTTAAGGAATGAAGCATCAATAGCCGAACTTTGCAGAAATCACGGTATCAGTGATGCACTATATTATAAGTGGAAGAAAACTTTCTTGGAAGGCAGCCTTAATGGACTTAGCGGCAATGGCAAAACAGGAGATTATGAGTCAGCCTTAAAGAAAGAAAATGAAGACCTAAAGGCATTGATAGGCGAGCTTACAGTAGAGAACCGTTTTTTAAAAAAAACACAAGTGTCATAAAGGATTATATGATGATAGAAGAGGCAAGGAAAGAAGAACATCTCTCAATCAATAAGGCATGCGATATGCTTGGTATAAGCAGGACAAGCTATTATAGGAAGGTCTATGGATTAATAGACTACCAGAAGAGGCAAAAGATATCTAAAGAGATAGAGCCTTACAAGAAGCAAAAGATAGAAGAGATTTCGTTGCTGGATTCTGAATATGGCCACAAGAAGATATGGGCATTAATGAGATTCAGGCATAACATTGAAATAACGAAATATGAGACATACAAGGCTATGAAACAAATGGGGCTGCTTTTGCCATGCAACTATACGGAGGAGCTAAGGGTTCAGATGGAGGCGAGGCAGCAATATCTTCACAAGCCAGAGGGAATAAACCAGCTTTGGCAGGTAGACTTTACAGAATTTCAGATACCGGAATACGGGACATACTACTCAACGAATGTGCTGGATTACTTCTCAAGATATGTTCTTGCCTGTCTTATCAGGCAGAGCCATACAGCAGAAGACCTGATAGAAGCCCTTGAGATGGCAAATGGAGAGGCTGTAAGGGTTCTTGGTGACAGATGTTTTCCAGAAAAAGTATTATTGGTCAGCGACAATGGGCCTGCAATGAAAGCTAAGGCATTTAAGAGATACATACAACAATCTATATTCAGGCATGTATATGCAAGGGGGCATCATCCACAGACAATTGGGATGCTTGAGCGGTTCAATCAGAGCCAGAAATATGAAAGGATATATCGTAGGGAATACACTGATCCTATTGATGCAGAACTTGATTTAGAGGCTTACAGGCTCAAATACAATACTTATAGGCCGCATGAGGCGCTGGGATATGATGTTCCAGCTAATTATTATAAACTTAATAACATGGCAGGACTAACTTTAAACTCAAATTAGTTGTTCCGAAATCGTCGGGCAGGACAGTTGTAGGCTGTGTAACAAATTATCAGATTCTTATAATAGCGATGGATGTGGTAGTAGTTTTTCCAGCCGTGATTTATACATATGGAGCGGTTCTATAAGAACAAATGTTTGGAGCGATGAATGCCTCGCCCCCTGCGAAGGTGTTTCATATGGGCGTGACAGAGGTTTTCAGACTCAGGAGTCGCAAAGCTCATATACTTTTAGACTAACCTGTGAGGAAGATAAGATAGTAAAGATTCTTCATATAAAAACACATGCTATAATTGAGTCAGAGAGAAAACCTTCAGGGACAGAATTTTTGATAAATAATATCCCTCCTTATTCTATCAGCATTCAATATGATAGCTATTATTATGAGAACAGCAAGGTATATTCTTGGAGTGGCTGGCTGAAATGGAATATTCCAATTTATAAGAAATGTGGTGAGAAAATAAATATAACGCCATCTCTTACAACTGGAATTGTTAGTGCCACAATTGATTATGTTAGAGCAATAGACTGTGAGGTAAATGTGGATGTTTTTCCTCCTGAGGTAATGCCTAAAAAGACAGGCAATAATGTAGCAGAGGTAATTATAGCCTTAGCTGTTGCTGCACCGCAAGGAGGGCAGGTTGTAGATTTAAAAGTTGAACCAATAGAAGGTTCAGGTGGACATAGTCATAATAGCAGCAGACCAAAAGGTGATATAATTGATGATGATGGTAATGTGATTACCAATATTTATTTTTCTGAAGGGGAGATAACAAAATCAGTAAAATACAAGGCTTCAGAGATTGCTGGTGAGGAGAAGATAATAGCAGAGATTAGGGGAGGTTGGACTAAATGCGAGGAAACTGTTAAGGTAAAGGTACCGGGGCTATTTGACTTGGGTGTAGGTGGTACATATAGACTTACTGGAAGTACAGGAACACACCCAGTAAATCACTACGGGACAGATACTACTATAGTAAATACCAACTATATGGCCAATGATTTTTATGAACAATTTGCTGCTACTCTTGGGATAAATGACATGAGTCTTCCGTGGGGTGGTGGATTTGATATATATGGTAGGTGGTTAGATGATATAACTTCTCCACAGTGCAGACAGCGAGGATATGGGCATTGTGGACATAGGATAGGGACAAGTGTGGATATAGATAGATGTGCACAGAGTACAACTATAAATAATCCGAATTCTCAAGGGGTATGCCCTAATGGGTGGATACAGGTGAATCGGACCGCTATAGAAGAAATTTGTGAAAATCGTGGTGGTGAACTTGTTCCAGAAGCTACATTGCATTGTGAAATTTCAGGAGCAGGTAGCCAAATAATACCTATACCACCTATTGGAGGTGGAGATACAGGAGGAGGCACAGTAGAGGGAGGTCAAATAGTCCAGTAGTCCAGTAGGAGGGTCAATAGAATGGTTAATAAAAAGATTTTCTTTACTTTAATTATAAGCATCCTTTTAACTTCCCTATCATTTGCCCAGATACCATCTCCTCTTAAGGATGTAAAGGTCTCGGCTGCAGTAACATTTGATGCCACAACTGGTATCTATACATATAGTTACTCAATCTACAATCCACCTGTTAATGATGGGAAGATTCGTAATCTTAGGATTGATATAACAAGGCCTCAACAGAGTCAGGAATTAAGTTCTAAAGGTTTTATTATTCAAAGAGGAATTAAAGCCGATGGTTCAATGCTTATTAGAAGTTTTGAAGAGGAGATTGCGAAAAGATTGATGAGAAAACCAGTAATTCCAGTTGGTGCCCGACCACCTTTAGGCCATCCATTTCCTGGTTGGTCTGCAGGTATTGCAGTGATGGGAACAATCTCATGGGGTGGCAGTGATGAAAATCTAATCTTGCCTAATCAAACAGTGGGAGGATTTATATTGACATCTTATGGTTTACCAGGAATCAGAGAAGCAACAAATGATCCTGTCATTGACTATGACAACCTACCTGAAGAATATTGGGAAAATGTAGAACTTACAAGGCAGCTTAGAGAAAGTCTAATTTACCGTACTAAAACCATCGGCCCCACTGCCCCACCCGCAGATTTTAAGCCTATTCCATTTCTTGATTACATCATCTCCCTAAAACACGAGGCATACAAGCTCGGCTGGATTGTTCAGGGTAGAGACGATGATAAAAGTAAAAAAGAGGATGAAGAAAAGGGCATAATGAAAAGCCTTGATAAAAAGCTTGAAAAGGCAAAGGCGGAGCTTGTAAAAGGAGATACCAGAGAGGCGATAGAAAAACTAAAATCCTTTATACATGAAGTAGAGGCATTATATAAGGAAGACAAAGAAGAAAAGCACAAGAAGGAAGAAGAACATAGCCACATCACCTCAGAGGCGTATGCATTGCTCAAATACAATACAAGGTATCTTATAGAAAAATTGGGAGGAGAGAAAAAAGAAAAGGATCACTGATTCCTTCCCCATGTAGGCTTTACTAAAATCTTCTATAATAGTTTAGCATTCAATTTTCCTATCCAAGTAAAATACAGGAGGCAAGCGTCCCGCTTGTCTGGAGAGGCGGGACGCCTGTCCTACTTTTGGGTTGGCGTAACTATTAATTAATATTTTACCTTCACAAGATAAAGCCCATGGGGGGGCGCGGTCTTGCCTGCGAGTCTTCTATCTTTTGATTTCAAGATGTTTTCTATCTGGGTGGGCAATAGTTTTCCCATTCCCACATAGACGAGTGTTCCAACGATATTCCTTACCATGTGATGTAGAAAGGCGTCTGCCTCAATGGTGAATTGAATGAAGCTATCCTTTTTTGTGATAGTAAGCCTTTTGATTGTTCTTACAGGATTTTTAGCAGAGCATGAGGATGCCCTGAAAGAGGAGAAGTTGTGTCTGCCGATAAGGAATCTTGCAGCCTTTCTCATTCCAGTTATTTTTAGAGGATATGGGATATGCCACGCATAGTTTCTGTTTAGTGCAGAAGGAACAGGCTGATTGAGTATCAGATATTTATATTGCTTTCCTCTGGCGCTGAATCTGGAGTGAAAATCAAACGGTACTGTTTCTGTCTTTTTTATTACAATATCAGAAGGCAGGAGGCTGTTTAAAGCCCTTAGCCACTCTCCTTCATCCATTCTGCTCTCTGTCCTGAAATTTGTGACCTGTCCCAAAGCATGGACGCCTGCATCTGTTCTGCTCGCGCCAATGAGGTTTATCTTTTCTTTTGCTATTATTTCAATCTTCTCTTTAATAACCTGCTGGATGCTTATGTGCCGCGGCTGGCGCTGCCAGCCGTGATATGCTGTGCCGTCGTATTCAATTGTGAGTTTTATGTTTTTAAAGTCAGTCAACTTATTTTGATGCAACAATTGTTGAAGAAGATATATACTTCTTTATCCCTTCATAAAGACCCTCTGCAATTTTCTGTCTGTACTCAGAAGTTCTCAGTCTCTTTTCCTCGTCTGGATTGCTTATAAATGATACCTCAGCAAGTATGCTCGGCACCTTTGTGCCAATGAGCACATAAAATGGCGCCTGCTTTACGCCAAGGTCTTCTATTCTTGAATAATCTTTTTTTAAAGCATTGACCACTGAATTTTGCACAGAAAGCGCAAGCGACATTGAGACCTCTTTGTTGTTATCAGCTAAATCAAACAATATCTTTTCCAAATCGCTTATAGATTTTTCTGACGCCATATTTTCCCTTGCAGCAGTCTTCTGCGCCCATTTATCAGATGACAGGTTCAGGATATATGTCTCTATGCCGCGCGAACTTCTCTTAGTATTTGAATTCACATGAATAGAAATAAAGAGGTCAGCTTTCTTTCCAGATGCGATTGTCGGCCTCTGTTCAAGCCTGATATAGGTATCATCCTCTCTTGTGAGATATACCTTTTTATTTTCTTTTTCTGTTAGGATCTTTTTAAGCCTCTTGGCGATATCCAATGTTACATCCTTTTCCATCAGACCGTTTTTGCCTATAGCGCCTGGGTCTTTACCGCCATGTCCCGGATCTAAGACAATAGTTTTTACAGTTAAATTAAGCTGCTGGCTTAAGGGCATGCCCTTAGCTTCTTTATCTTTTATAGTCTTTTCTTTTGCTTCATTTTCTTCACGGTATTTTGCTCCATACACATCAATTACCAATCTGTTCGGCTCGGTAAGCGGATAGAACCTATAATCATCAATACTCCCCAGGTCAAGCACTACCCTTGCATCCTTTGCAGTGCGCTGGCTTACCCTTATCTGCTTTAATATCCCGTCGCCAACTGAGATAGGTTGCTTTTTTAATTCCTCTTTGAGCCTTGCATTAGGCATATCAAGATACAGTCTGTCAGGCTGAGCTATTCTTTTTTTTGTAAAGCTTATCTCATTATCTGCTTCTATAACTATCCTTGTATATTCAGGATACGACCATGACTTTATCTCCTTAATCTGGTTAGTCTGAGATGTTTTATTGGATGAAGAGGCAATGGTCTTTGAGATGTCGTTAATCCTTTTTTCAGCATCACCTCTTAGTTTGCTCTTTGGATAGAGCTTTACAACCTTTTTATATGCCTCAAGTGCATCATCCAAAGAGTTTTTTTGTTTTAAATATACCTCACCAATCTCAAATGCCGCATCATCAGCATAAGCGCTTTTAGGATATTTCTTTATCAGGCTGTTATAGGCATTTATTGCCCTGTCAAGGTCATTCAGGTTTTTGGAATAATTGTAGAGGCCAGTATAGAGGCTGCCAATATTAAATAATGCGTCACCTGCGTATTCGCTCTTTGGATTTTTTGCTGAAACAATATTAAACTCCTTTATGCACTTCTCCCAGTTCTGCCTGAGCCTCTTCTTTGCCTCAGAGGAGTTTAAAGCCTTTGAACACTCCTTTGCCTTCTGAAACTGCTTCTGGGGGCTTGAAGAGGCAGCAAAGGAGATATTTGAAAAGCCAATGGCAAGAGCAAATATTAAAAGTAGTAATAGCCTTTTCATTACTAATTAAATATTATCTTACTGATATGCCATTGTCAAGGACTTCTAAGTTAGGGATTGACAAGGGTTCTGTTTTGATATAAATTGAAGCAGTCATGTTTGAACTTGTAATAAGAGAGTCCTTTGCCTCAGCGCATCAGTTGAGGGGGTATAAGGGCAAGTGCGAAAATCTCCACGGCCACAATTGGAAGATAGAGATATATATAATGTCAGAGCTGCTGAATGAAATCGGCCTTGCTGTTGATTTTCATGATATGAAGAAAGAGGCAAAGTTGCTTTTAGACCAGCTTGACCACAGGGTTTTGAATGAGATATTTCCTTTTACAGAGATAAACCCTTCGTCTGAAAATATTGCAAAGTGGATTTATGAGGGGATGAGCAAAAGGATGAATACAGAGGATATATGGGTGTCTAAGGTTGTGGTGTGGGAATCGGACACCGCCGCCGCTGCCTATTTTGAAGACTAAACGGCTTCGTAAAAAGTCCATCGTTCGGCTAAGCTCACGACGAAGCCTGCTGCGGAGCCTAAAATGTCATTCCCGCATGTTTTTAGCGGGAATCCATGGTTCGACAGGCTCACCATGAGCGAGAAGCTCACCATGCATCCTGAGCTTGTCGAAGGACTGGATTCCTGCTTTCGCAGGAATGACATAAAAGAAACAATAAAAGGAGGATTTAAGAAAAGTGGAACAGACATTATCAATTATTAAACCAGATGCTGTAAAGAAAAATGTAATCGGTGAGATTGTCAAGAGGTTTGAAAGTAATGGCCTGAGGGTTAAGGCAATGAAGATGATTAAGATGTCTCAGGAGGATGCTGAGAGATTTTATTATGTCCACAGAGAGAGGCCTTTTTATAAGAGCCTTGCAGGATTCATGTCCTCTGGCCCTGTTGTTGTAATGGTTCTTGAAGGAGATAATGCTATAAAAAAGAACAGGGATTTAATGGGCGCAACTGACCCAAAGAAGGCGGATAAGGGGACTATCAGGGCGGATTTTGCAGATAATATTGAGCAAAATGCTGTTCATGGCTCTGATTCTGTTGAATCTGCTGAGTTTGAAATCCCATTCTTCTTTAGCAATATGGAGATGGTTAATTAGTTATAGCTCCGTCATTCCCGCAGGTCTTAAGCGGGAATCCACAATGTGCAAGACTGAATTCCTGCCAGATACACGCAGGAATGACAAATATAAGACGCTAATTTACGCAACTAAATACTAAGTCTGAGATTATGAGGGGTGTTAGCTGAATAGTTTTGATTACATTATAGCAGGAGCAGGCGCTGGAGGGCTTGCAGCATCTAACCTTCTTTCAAAAAATGGCAAAAAGGTTTTAGTAATAGATGAAAGGGAGTCTGCTGGCGGCTCAGCCTCTGTTTCCCAAATAGGGGGCTATCAGTTTCCTCATGGACCATTGCTGTTTTTGGGTCTTGATAAAGGGCTTTTTCCAATAACGTTCTCAAAGGCAGGCATCAATAACCCTGAATCTCAAATTTCAAATCTCAAATCTCAAATTGAAGCTCCGACACTTCAAATAGTCCTGCCAGAACAGAGGATAAATCTTTATTCAGACAGGCAGGAGCTTCTTTATGAATTAAACCGTGTCTTTCCAGACAAGATAGATGCCATAAGGACATTCTATAACAAGGTAGATGAGATTGCAGAGTTCGCAAGGCCTTTGTTTCTTCCATCAGACAAAGATGACAAGGGCTTTGAAAGGATTTTAAGATTATCTAAAGAAAAGATGAGGTCAGTCTTTTCCTCTGCTAAATATGGTTATGAAAAGGCATCCAAATTTTTATACGGCTACGGCCTTGATGCTTCATTCAAAAGGTTTATTGATATGCAGACACTCCTCTTTTCGCAAAAGACCACAAATGAGATTAGTCTCCTTTCACTCGTTGAGATACTTACCTTTTTAAGGATGGATGCAGTAACAATAAGGGACGGATTTAATGCTATATCAAAGGCAATGTCAGATAATCTTATTCAAAAAGGCAGCATCAGATACAATACAAGGATTAAGGAGATAATACAGGTAAATAATCAGTTTTACGGTATTCGGCTTGATGACGGCAGCGAATTAGAGGCTGATTATCTTATTTTAAATATACCGCATGTATATTTGCAAAAGGATAAAGGGAAGCAGAGGGTTTTGTATACTATTTATATGGCTGCGGATGAGGATGTGATTCCTGCTGCAATGAAGGATAATCTTGCTATGTCCATGGATTTGTCAAGATACCCGCTTGAGGAAAATTTTATATTTGCTTCTATTGTTCCTGACAACAGCAGACAGCCTGAAGGCAAGAGAGGTTTAAAGATTAGCATGTTTATTGGGTTGGACATCTTATCTGATTCAGAAAGACTTGCGGCATTAAAAGAAGATGCAATAAGGCAGATAAGATGGCTGATGCCATTTTCAGATGAAAGGCTCTCTTTTATTGGCGATAATTTAGAGGAGCATGTCAGACAGGAAAAATTTGCTGAGCTATTTGAACTATGCGAACCATTTAAGCCATACAGTCTTTATCCAAACTGCTTTAAATCGTTTTTAAAACATTGTTATCTTATATCAGATGTTATGCCTCCTTCAGCAGGGACTGGAAGGGAACTTTTTTCTGCTGTGAGGTTTGCAGAGAAGATGAGCAGATGATAATGCACAAATTGCAGGTTCTTGTTACCTTTATTATTTTTCTCCTACTGAGTTGCAACGTATCGACGCATCAGACCATTGATACTGTGCAGTCCCCCTCACCCCATCCCTCTCCCCAAAGGGGGGAGGGGGATTTAACCAAACCTGATAAGAAGGTCTTTGCCGCGCAGGTGCTCCTGTTTAAAAGCAGCACCTATGAAGAGCTTGAGAAAGAGATGGCAACGATGAAGGCATCAGGCGTGAATATTGTGATTGTAAGGGTCTTTCACAATAAAGGGGACAGGTATCACGGCTTTGCCGCTCAAAGCAAACAACAATCAGGCGTATATTTTAAAAGCAAAATTGCGCCTGTAATTTATGATGTGCTGCCCAAAATAATAGACATCGGCCACAGGCACGGGCTTTTGGTCTATGCATGGATGACCACAAGGAGGATGGACTGGAAGTGGTCTGATGCGCCAAAGTGGCGGGACAAAACCTATGACCTGAAAACAGAGGATTATACATACTCAAAGGGTCTTGATTTATTCAATCAGGATTTTCAAGACTATTTAATATCTATCTACAGAGAGATTGCTGTATCAGGTGCTGATGGAATCCTTATTCAGGATGATTTGGTATACAGGCATACAGAGGGCTTTGGCGATGCTGCCATGCTCGGTTATTCTAATGCCTTTGGCTTTGCATTAAGGCCGGAAAATCTTTACAAGGATATTTATGAAAAAGACGGGAAGCAATATGTAAGAAACTATACACCCCTTTTTTGGAAATGGGTGGAGTGGAGGAATCAGCATATTACACTCTTTTTGGATAACCTTATCAGAGAGGCAAAAAAGGCATCGCCGAACATAAAGATTGTCCTGAACCTTTATTATGAAACAGTAATCAATCCAAAAAACGGGCTTGCATGGTTTAGCCAGGACATATCATCTTTAAAGAATGTTGATATAGACTATTTTGCTGTAATGGCATATCACAGACAGATGATGAAGGAAAAGAAGCTAAATCTTGATGGTGCCTTAAATATGATTTCAGATATTACACGAACAGGTCTTGCTGCAATTGGCAATAAGGATAAATTATTGATGAAGGTGCAGTCAGTAGACTGGGATACTAAGGAGACAGTCCCTTCAGATGAATTGAGAAAGGTCTTTGAGGCAATCAAAAAGGCAGGCGATGTAAGCCTTGCCTATGTCCAGAACGGCAATGCTGTTAATCCCAAGATTTTTCTTGACAAAATGTGAAGCTGTAATTTAGTATCACAGCAATTCAAATTGTAGGGGCGAACCTATGTGTTCGCCCTCATAAAGGGCAGCCACACAGGGCTACTTGTTCCCGAATGCTTTTATCGTGGAGACATGCTATTCTTAGCTATTCCATAGCTGCGGAGCAGCGAAGGATAGCGGGAATGACGAACTTATTTATAACGGAGGTGGAATTATGAGTCCAGAAGATTTAAAGTATCATAAAGAGCATACATGGGCAAAAATTAACGGCAGAAAGGCAACAATAGGCATCACGCATTATGCGCAGGAGTCCCTTGGCGATATTGTTTATTTAGAGCTTCCTGATGTAGATACAGAGGTTGATAAGGATGCAGAGATAGCAGAGATAGAATCAACAAAGGCAACATCAGCTATAATAGCGCCTGTAAGTGGAAAGATAATTGAGGTGAATGAGGAATTGGCAGAGAGCCCTGAGATAATCAATGAAGACCCTTATGAAAAGGGCTGGATTGCAGTGATTGAGATGTCTAATACAAAAGAGATAGAAGAGCTCCTTGATCCAAAAGACTATGACAAGTATGTAGAAGAGGAGGCAAAATAACAGGGATGGCTGAAAAGAGACTGGTTATTCTTGGCGCAGGGCCCGGCGGTTATGTTGCTGCAATCAAGGCTGCACAGCTTGGCGCAAAGGTTACGATAATTGAGGATACAGAGGTTGGCGGCACATGCTTAAACAGGGGCTGCATCCCTACAAAGGCATTGATTGCCTCTGCAGAGGCAATAGATAAGATTAACAGGGCAGAGGAATACGGTATTGAGATTAAAGGAGAGATAAATTACAATCTCTCAAAGATTATAGAGAGAAAAAATAAGATAGTTGGCATTCAGGTAAAGGGCATCCGCTCACTTTTTAAAAGCTGGGGCATAGAGCTTTTGGAAGGCAGAGGAAAAATCAAGGATGCAAACAAGGTTGATGTTGCATTAAAGGATGGTTCAAACAAAACAGCAGAAGGGGATAATATTATAATTGCAACTGGTTCACGGCCTAATAAGATGGCGGTCTTTCCTTTTGACGGCAAAAATATAATAACCAGCGATGAGGCATTGAACATAACGGATATTCCAAAAAGCATTCTAATAGTAGGGGCAGGTGTTATTGGATGCGAGTTCGCATTTATTTTTAAAGAGCTGGGTTCAGAGGTTACAATAGTTGAGATGCTCTCCCATGCAGTTGCAACAGAGGATGAAGAGATATCAGAGATATTAGAAAGGGAGCTGAAAAAGAGAAAAATAAGGCTTTTATTAAACACAAAGATAGAAAAGATTGTAAAAAACAGCGAAGGTAATATAACAGCAATACTCACCGATGGAAAAGAGATAAAGACTGAAAGGGTTCTGGTCTCCATTGGAAGGGCATTAAATACAGAAAATATAGGTCTTGAGGAGCTTGGCATAAAAAAGGGGAAAAAGGGCGAGATAGAGGTAAATAGCAGGATGGAGACTAATGTAAAGGCTATATATGCCATTGGAGATGTTGTCGGCGGCATTATGCTTGCCCATGTAGCATCTACAGAGGGCATAGTTGCTTCAGAGAATATAATGGGACACAGCAGGGAGATTGACTATAACATTGTGCCTGCAGGCATCTTTACCATGCCAGAGATAGGCAGTGTTGGGTTGAGGGAAAAGCAGGCAAAAGAGATGGGTTTGAATATTAAAATAGGCAGATTCCAGTTCAGGGGCCTTGGCAAGGCGCATGCAATGGGCGAGATTGCAGGCATTGCAAAGATTATTGCAGATGCAAAGACCGATAAGATATTGGGGCTTCATATAATTGGCGCCCATGCAGCAGATTTAGTTCATGAGGGCGCTGTTGCAATAAAGCTCGGCGCAAAGGCAAAGGATATTGCAGCAACAATCCATGCCCATCCAACTTTATCAGAGGCTATAATGGAGGCATCCGAAGATTTGCACAAGATGGCAATCCATATGCCAAAGGCTTAAAAAAAAACTAAAAAATCCAAAAATGCTTGACAACAGCAAGTAAATGGTCTTATTATATTGCACTATTGAGGGAAGATTTTAGTTCTCAAAGGGGTCAGGGAAATAAAATTGTTTTGAAAAGACTATAACAAGGTCTCTTAGATTTTTTTTAGTAACTGCAAACCCAATGGAATTTGTTAACCCCTGAAGCGCTATATTTCCCCAAAAAATAAAAAATAATTTTTATTTCTAGTCCGTTAAAATAAAAAAGCATATATTTATCAGATTGTCATTCCTGCCGGCAGGCAGGGTAAAGCGAGGGAAGCAATTTCAGCATTGTAATTGTTTCCGGATGCTGCTTCAGCAATGACAATTATCTCATGTGATTTACAATAATAAAATTATGAAAGGAGGTGAGGGGTCTTTTTTGCCTTTATGGGTGGAGTAAAATTCTGCGAAGCTGGCGCTGTCAAAAAGAGGGCGCAGTAGCTGCAGAAGAAGGGTAATGCATTTTTATCGTCTGATAATTTAGAAGGGGCTTTAGCCCCAAATACCAAAGAAAAGGAGGCATGTATTATTATGGAGAAAAAGAGAGTCTTTAAAATGGCAATAATGGCTTTGCTTCTTTTTGCCTTTATTGCTGTTCCAGCGGTTAGTCAGGCAGGCAATGCTGCAGAGGGGGAAAAGCTTGTTCACGGCAGGCCTGTTGCCAATTGTGTGGCATGTCACCACTTTCCAGGCATTGTAATGCCGAGCACCATTGCCCCGGATCTGGTGGACCTGATGAATAATTTATATGCGGAAAAGGACAGGGAGAAATTAAGGCAGATTATAACTGACGCAAATAAATTCTTCCCTGACACAATGATGCCGTCTTATGGGAAGGGCAAACTTTTGCTTTCAAAGGAAGAAAAGAGTCTATCTCCAGAGGAGCAGAAGAAGCTGGTTGACAAAAGGATTGATGACATAGTAGAGTATCTTTACAGCTTAAAGAAAAAATAAAGGAGGAGTATAAGAAATGAGGGAAAATATTAAACTTTCAAGAAGAGGCTTTATAAAGGCCACAGGCGCTGTATGTTCAGCAGTCCTGATGTCAGGCGCCATTCCGGGTCTTCTAAAACCGGTCATGGCAGCAGAGGAGCAAATAGACATTAAGGATGCCCTGAAGAAATTATTTGGCGATAAAAAGATAGAGACAGGGCATGTTGATTTGGATGTGCCAATAATCGCTGAGAACGGGGCTGTTGTCCCTGTAACCATCACATCTGACCTTCCGATGGCAGCAGACAATTATGTGAAAAATATCTATGTCTTCTCAGAGGGCAATTTAAATCCTTTCGTTGCAAAGATAGGTCTGACATCTGTCAATGCAAAGGCAGAGATTGCAACGAGGATTAAGATGAGAAAGACCTCCAATGTCCGCGCAGTGGTGGAGACCAGCAAAGGAAATCTCTATCAAAACATGAAAGAGGTAAAAGTTACTGTCGGCGGCTGCGGAGGGTAAAAAGAAAATATAGGTCATATATGTCATATAAGACCTATTGTCATTTAATGATTTGAAAATTTAGAAATAGGAGGAAACAAATGGCTGAAATAGGCAAAATAATGATAAAGGTGCCGGGCGCAATTAAAAAGGGAGATGTAATTCCTGTAAAGGCTATGGTAGTCCATCCAATGGAGACAGGCCAAAGGAAGGATGCAAAGACAGGAAATCTGATACCAGAGCATTATATCAATGATGTAAAGGTATATTATGGAAGCGACCTTGTAACAAGCATGGAGTGGGGCATTGCTGTTAGCACAAACCCCTTTATAACCTTTTATTTAAAGGCTGATAAGGCAGCGCCGCTAAAGATAATGTTTAAGGACAATAAGGGCGGCGCATTTGAGCAGACGGTTCAGGTTAATCCGCAATAAAAAATAAAGATAAATGGAGGTGAAGAATAATGAAGAAAATGTTAGTGTTATTATTATTGGCCACACCATTAATTTTATCATGCACCTCTTCTACTGCTTCGCGAAAAGAGGCAAAAGAGGAAAAGGGTGTTCAGGAATATGTTATGGCTGTTGATGTAAAACAGTTTGAAAAGGACTATGCAAAGGTTCACGGCAATGAGCTAAAGAAGATGGAAGAGGATGGAAATCCCGGTGAGTTCATCCTTGAGGATGGGAAGGACATGTTTCATAAGGTAGACGGAAGCGCAGGCAAATCCTGTGCAAGCTGCCACGGAGAAAATGGGGCAAAACTCAAAGGTATTGCAGTTAACTATCCAAAATATGATGACAATCTAAAAGGCGTGCTAACCCTTCCGATGCAGATAAATATGTGCCGTGAAAAGAATATGGGCGTGGCAAAAGAGAAATCATGGAAATATGGCAAAGCCGAGATAACAGCCGTTGAATTGTATGTAAAATCCCTTTCCAACGGCATGCCTATTAATGTAAAAACAGACGGCCCTGCGAGCAAATTCTATGAGGCAGGGAAAAAGAACTTCTATGGAAAGCTTGGGGAATGGAACTGGAACTGCGCCCAGTGCCATGTAAAGTATGCAGGCCGTTACTCAAGGCAGGAGTTCCTTCCGCCAGCGCCATTGCTTGCAGACCACTGGCCTTCGTTCAGGTTAGACTGGGGGAAAGAGGCCGGCATGCATACACGCACTATTCAGGATAGATTTAAGGGCTGCATTAAAAATATGAGAGTGTCTGACGATAAAATCCCTGATTTTGAGACTGAGTACATGCGCAATCTGGAATTATATGTGACTGCTCAGGCGAATCAAAGGCCTCAGCATGTCCCTGGCTTCAGACGCTAAGGAGGTATAAATGGCTCTTACAAGAAGGGAATTCCTCTATATGGCTGCGCTTGCTGCAGGGACTGCTGGTTTGCCGCCAGGAGCTCTTGCAAAGAATCTGAAGCAGGAGAATCTGTTCAGATTTGACGCCAAGGGGAATATCACAATACTGCACACAACAGACATACATGCGCAGCTTGTGCCGATGTATTACAGGGAGCCTGATGTTAATATAGGGGTGGGCGACAATAAAGGTCAGCCCCCCCACCTTACAGGCAGAGACCTGCTGAATTATTATGGGTATAAGCCCAACACGCTTGAGGCTTATTCATATACTAATGACAACTTCTCTGACCTTGCAAGAAAATATGGAAAGGTTGGAGGGGTCAGCCATATAGCCTCTATGATTAAGAGGATAAAGGCTGAAAGGCATGGGAAGGTTCTGTATATAGACGGCGGAGACACCCTTCAAGGCTCTGCAACAGCCCTCTGGAGTAGGGGAGAGGACATGGTTCGGGTCTTCAACCAGCTCGGCTGCGAGGTAATGACAGGCCATTGGGAATTTACATATCCAGAGGAGAGGGTTTTGGAGCTGATAAAGATGATGAAATTTCCCTTTGTTGCACAGAATGTGAATGAGGCGACATGGGGAGACCCTATATTCAAGCCTTATGAGATAAAAACAGTCAATGGTGTATCCGTTGCGGTCATTGGACAGGCATTCCCATACACGCCAATAGCCAATCCGAGGAGGTTCATACCCAACTGGTCATTTGGCATCAAGGACGAGAACATGCAGAAGATTGTGGATGAGGTAAGGTCAAAGAATGTTGACCTTGTTATTGTCCTCTCCCATAATGGCTGCGATGTAGACAAGAAGATGGCGAGCAGGGTGAAGGGCATTGATGTAATCTTTGGCGGACACACACATGACGGAATACCAAAACCCATTCAGGTTGGCAAGACCCTTGTAATAAACACAGGCTGTTATGGCAAGTTCCTTACAAGGATGGACATTGAGGTGAAGAATAAGAAGATGGTTGATTATTCATTCAGGCTCATTCCAGTAATGTCCGGAATGATAGAGCCTGACCCTGAGATGTCAAAGCTCGTAGAGGATATAAGAGGACCCCATAAGGCTAAGCTTGACGAGGTGCTGGGTCATACAGAGACTGTGCTATACAGAAGGGGAAATTTAGACGGCACATTTGACGACCTTATATGCGAGGCATTAATTGATTACTATGATGCAGATTTTGCATTTTCACCGGGCTTCAGATGGGGAAGAACTGTTCTGCCGGGACCGATTACTGCGGATGATGTTTATTCACAGACTGCCCTTACATATCCAAACACATATAAGACAAAAATAACTGGCAGCGCCCTGAAAGATGTTTTAGAAGACATAGGAGACAATATCTTTAACCCTGACCCGTATAAACAGCAGGGCGGGGATATGGTAAGGACAGCAGGCATGAGCTTTACCATTAAGGTGAATGAAAAAATCGGCAACAGGATTCAGAAGCTGAAGATCCGAGGAAAGGATGTCCATCCGGATAAGGAATACACTATGACAGCATGGGCTTCGGTGCAGGAGCAGCCTGGGCCGCCTGTTTATGACATTGTCATTAATTACATCAAAAAGAAGAAGACCATAAAGGTAAAGCACGACAGGCCAGAGATGATATATTAGATTTATTTTTTTATTTTTATAAGATAAAATGCGGGGGTGAATGGTTATTCACCCCTGCATAGTTTAAGGGGTATTCCTTTTATATAAAAATTTGTTTATAATATCTATATGATACAAAAACTAACAGGCTTAATCTTATTTTTTTATCTATTTTTATTATCTGGAATTGCCCATGCAGAAGAGGTTACGCTTCCTTATAAAGGCATCACCCTCAATGCCAATTTAGAGCTCAGCCAGAACAAACCCATTACTGATGGTGTAATTCTCATTGTACACGGCACATTGGCCCACAAGGGGATGGAGATTACATCAGCCCTACAGAATCTACTAAAAGATAACGGGCTAAATACCCTTGCTATAAACCTCAGTTATAATATTGACAATCGCAGCGGCATGTATGACTGCCAGAATCTGCATAAGCATAAACATACAGATGCCATGTCTGAAATCGGCGCATGGATTGACTATCTGAAAAAGAGGGATGTAAAAAAGATAGCGCTATTGGGGCATTCAAGGGGAGGGAATCAGGCGGCATGGTTTGCATCCCAGAACAATGACCCTGCAATTAAATCAGCAATACTCGTAGCTCCTATGACATGGGATGAAAAGGGCGCTTCTGAGGGTTATAAAAAAAGATACAAGAAAGAGCTTCAGCCATTATTGGAAAAGGCGCAGAAGCTGATTAAGTCAGGCAAGGGTGATGCTGTGCTGGCACATACAGATTTTCTCTACTGTGAAGATACATCAGTTACAGCAGAGGCATTTGTCAGCTATTATGCGCCTGACAAAAAAATGGACACACCATTTCTAATACCGCAGATTAAGAGGCCTGTATTCCTTGCCATAGCCAAGAACGACACCATAATTCCTGACCTTATTGAAAAGGCATCTGCACTGTCTGGTAACAAGATGGTGCATGTAAAGGTATTTGATATGGCTGACCACTTTTTTCGCGACTTAAATGCTGAGGAATTGGCTGAGGAGATTGTAGGATTTTTGAAGCGTTGACATTGTAATTAAGTTTTTCGGGTTATATAGAGTCTTATAATTGAATTGAAATAATCATGTAAATCTCCCCTAACCCCTCTTTTTCAAAGAGGGGAATAGAGAAATCTCCCCCTTTGAAAAAGGGGGATAAAGGGGGATTCTAAAATGGAGGAATAATGAAATCAAGTAAGATAAAAACAACCGTGGGTTTTGCCCTGATTATAGGGGTTTTTGTATGGATATTATATCTAATATTAAAAGTTAAAGGCTATGCTGCAATAGATGCAGGAACATTGTCAGATGGGCAGATAACTGCTATTAAAGGGTCTATAAGAATGATGGTCATATTATCAGGCCTTTTAATCGGCGGCCTGTTGGGCGCTGTGGTTCAAAGGTCAACCTTCTGCATTGCAGCAGCCTGCCATAATATTGTAACCACAAATGATTTAACGCAGACAAGGGCGTATGCAATGGCGCTTTTGGTTGCAATCGTCGGGACTCAGATACTTTATAGCTTTGGCTATGTGGATATCAGCCGAAGCACCTTCATATCCAGCCAGTTTACATGGTTTGGCTATATACTCGGCGGATTTATATTCGGCGTTGGCATTGTATTTGGCGGCGGGTGCGCAAGCAGGATCCTTGTAAGGGCAGCAGAGGGAAACCTCGGCGGCCTTGTGACTGTTATGGCGTTTATCTTGTCTTCCGGCGCCACTTTATGGGGCGTTACGGCAAACTTCAGAATAGATTACATTGAGTCGCTAAGACTTAATCTCCAGAGTCAATACCTGCCGAACCTCATAAGCGGTGTGCCGTCATGGGCAGTAATAATTGCTGTTGGAATTGGCCTTATTATCTTTATGTTTACTGCGCCAAAGGGTTCGCCATGGAGAGGCTGGCGCTGGCCCCTTGCTGGCGCTGCCATAGGCCTTACAGTAGTATTTGCATGGTGGATAAACGGCGCTGCATATAAGGCGATGCTGCATATTGACCAGTTTACTTTTTCAGGGCCGGATGACCCTATGCTACTTCAGAGATGGAGGCCAAAGAGCCTCACCTTTGCCCTTCCTGATGCCGAGACATTCAGATATATAATACTCTGGACAGGGGAGAGCATAAATTTTGGAATAGCAACAGTCTTTGGCGTCTTGGGAGGCTCCTATATTGCCGCTATGTTCAGCAGGACATTCAACTGGGTTGCGCCTCCGCTTCAGCAGTTCAAATATAACCTCTTTGGCGGGCTTTTAATGGGATTTGGCGCTGTAGTGGCAATGGGATGCAATATTGGACATGGCCTGAGCGGCATCTCAACGCTTGCGCTCGGAAGCATCGTTACAATGACATTTATATTTATAGGGGCAATAACAGGGGCCAAATACATAAACTGGCGCCTGATGAAGGAGCTGTAATTCTTGTTTGCCAAGAGAATAATTTTATTAGTTCTGTTGTCTTTGATTACACTTATTCCTCAGCAGGCATTTGCTGCTAAGGAAGGCAAAGAGCCTGTTGTCATATACACATTTAATGCTGACTATGACGAGGTGTGGGATGGCCTGCAGGCGGCTTTACATGCAAGGGGGCTGACTGTATCCAGCGTTTCCCATGTAGGTGATATGCTGGAGAGGACCGGTAAAGAGTTGGGCAGGACAAAAAAAATATACGGAAAGGCGAATGTTCTGGAATTTTGCAGCGCAGTTATTTCAAGGGATATGCTGGAAAAGAACCCGCATTTTCTTTCATTTTGTCCGTATCAGATAATGGCTTACACCCTGCCTAAGGATGAAAAGAAAGTGTATCTATCTTACAGGCGGCTTATCTGGAAGGATGACAGCGGCAGGGATGTGCTTGCCCCTGTAGAAAAACTGCTTGAGGATATTATTAAGGAAGTAATAGAGATGTATGGAAAATAGGGGTGTAAAGATAAAAAGGCTCGGCATAATCCTTTTAATAATATTTATATTGATGCATGGAACAGCATGGGCTGCTGAATTTTTTGATGTTACCCTCGGGGATTTTACCGATGAACTTGTGACTGCAAAGGAGCAGGGGAAAAAAGGCATCATGCTCTTCTTTGAAGAGGATACATGACCCTTCTGCAACTGGATGAAGGAAAAGGTTTTTCCTGATGCTGAAGTCAATAGTTTTTTCAAGAAGCACTTCCTTATGTTCGTTGTGAATATAAGGGGCGATGTAGAGCTTACTGATTTCAAAGGCGGCGCAATGCCTGAAAAAAAGTATGCAAGGGAAAAGCATGTCCGAGCAACGCCCACATTTATCTTTTTTGACCTCAACGGCAATGAGGTTACGCGGTATTTAGGCGCTGCCCAGAACATTGCTGAGTTCTTGTGGCTCGGCGAATATGTGGTCAATGATGTGTATAAGGAAATGCCTTTCTTAAAATATAAACAGCAAAAGCAAAAAGAAAAGCCAAAATGAAGAAGCGGTTTAGCAGGAAGCCGGCTATTTATGCGGCATTCATTCTTTATGTATTGACCTTATCCCCTCATCTTCATGCTGAGGAAAAACCTGCTCCGTCCTTGCCAGAACCCCTTACACTTGAATATGCGCTCAAGCTCGCAGAAGAGCCGCATCCTGATATATTGCTTTCAAAATCCGAAATAGAAGACGCAGAGGCAAGATATCTTAGCGTAGATTCCGAGACAGGCATAAACGCCTCTGTTGTAGGCCGCGCAACA
>JAHFEP010000322.1 GCA_023248415.1 Nitrospirota bacterium | reverse complement strand
ATTGTCTCTGGCACCCTGAACCATGTCTTACCCAATGCAATTGCAACAGCTACATCTGTAGAGCCCATGCCGGTTGCAAATGCGCCAATGCCTCCTGCTGTGCATGTATGCGAATCAGCGCCTACCAAGATATCGCCGGGATTGATATAATGCTCTGCAACAATCTGATGGCATACACCTTCGCCAATATCAAAGAGCCTGACACCTGTCTTTTCTGCAAAGGCGCGGAGTGTCTTGTGGTCATTGGAGAGTTCCTTTCTCGGGCTTGGTGACGCATGGTCAATGAATATAAATGTCCTTTCTGGATTTGCAGCCTTTACTAAATTCATCCCTTCAAGCTGTTTAACTGCTAAAGGACCTGTTCCGTCCTGTAAAAGCGCTGCATCTACCTTTGCAATCGTTAAATCACCTGCTTTAACATCTTTTCCTGAATGTTCGCTCATTATCTTCTCAACAATCGTCTTTCCCACAACTATTTTTAGATAACCTCCTCTTCATACGATGTGCCATTGGCAATCTTTAAAAGCTCTTCAAACTTTATATCAATACCAAAAGCGCCTACAATCTCCTCTTCAATATTTCTTATAGGCGCTGAAACTGTTATGCAGAGAGCGCCTGTCATCACTGATTTATAAAAATCTGTAATGTATGCCTTGCCTGTCTTCATCGGCTCTATAAACCAGTCCCTGTTGGAAAAATTCTCATTTATACCAAATTTTTCATACTTAGCCTTCTCAACCACCTGTGTAATATTCTTTGTTGTCTTTTTGCCGTCTGTATCAACCACATACGCAAACTGTATAAAAGGATTCTCCTCCAAAAGCGCCTTCATCAAAGGCTCCTGCCACTTTGGGTCCATTGTCTTGAATTCAGATTTTTCCACGATATCCTCTACCAAATGGAAGACCATCTCCTTTGCCTTTAGTTTAAGCCTGTCAAGCTCTGACACAAAATGCTCAGGCAGATAACGTTTTGTCAAAGCAAACATCTCATCTGATGATATGGATGTAAGCCTGCCATTCTCATACTGCGATGTTACCCATTTGTATATCTTTGCTGCTGCAGGATGTCTTTTATCAACCTTCTTGTCATCTGCAAGTCCGAGATGAGAATTTATCCACTGCGCTACGCCGGCAAGTCCAGACTTATCTGTTATGGTAATGCCAATGGGCCTATTCAATAACCTTGCTGTATCAAAGATATTGTAAATCTCCTCATTCTTTAAAACGCCGTCTAAGTGTATGCCTGCGCTCGTTGTATTAAACTCAGAACCAACAAGCGGATAATTCGGCGGAATATGATAGTGCAGCTCTTTGTGAAAATATTCTGCTATCTCTGTAATCACTGTTGTATCAATACCGTTATTCTCTCCTCTCAGGCTGATATACTCAATTATCAGTCCTTCAATAGGCGAGTTGCCTGTCCTCTCTCCAAAACCCAGGATAGCGCCGTTTGCAGCAGCACAGCCATATAGCCATGCTGTTGACGCATTTATCAAGACCTTGTGAAAGTCATTGTGGCCGTGCCATTCAAGAAGTTCTGGCGGCACACCTCCGTCATTTATAAGCCCGTAGATAAGCTCCTGAATACCCCTTGGAAGCGCTGCGCCTGTGTAAGGCACGCCATAGCCCATTGTATCGCAGGCTCGCACCTTTACAGGCATCTTTGCCTCTTCGCTAAGTCTCATTAATTCCTGAACAAAGGGGATAACAAAACCGTGGAAATCTGCACGGGTAATATCCTCAAGGTGGCACCTCGGGATTATGCCTTCATTTAATGCCTCGCTAACAATCTCAAGGTATTTATTCATCGCCTCGCGCCGCGTCATATTCAGTTTTAAAAAGATGTGGTAGTCAGAACAGGATGTTAGTATACCTGTTTCCTTTAGACCCATCTCTTTAACAAGTTTAAAATCGCCCTTTGCTGCCCGTATCCAGCCTGTAACCTCTGGAAATTTATAACCCTTCTCAAGGCATTTGGTAACAGCCTCCTTATCCTTCTTGTTGTAAAGAAAGAACTCGCACTGCCTTATTACGCCATTCGGCCCCCCAAGCCTGTGAAGCATGTCGTATATGTCAACTATCTGCTCAACTGTATAAGGCGGCCTTGCCTGCTGGCCGTCCCTGAATGTCGTATCTGTAATCCAAAAGTCCTGAGGCAGATTTGGAGGAATGAGCCTATTTGAAAAAGGAATCTTACAGACCTCTGAATATGGGAAATATTCCCTGAAGAGATTCGGTTCAGACACATCCTGAAGCTCGTATTTATGTATATTTGTCTTCATAATTACAGATGCCTTCTTCTTATTCTTACCAGTCATTTTTCACCTTTATTATTTGAAATAAATTTAAATAATATACTAATATAAGATTGTTGTCAACTACCCAAAATTACCTGTCAAGCCAATTTAGAAATGTCCTGTTTTTACCAAAATAGAAATGTCCGCGTTTCATGGTTGAACTCCTGTTTGTTCTTCCACTTTGTGTTTAGTATCTTTACCAATCCTAAATCCTC
>JAHFEP010000321.1 GCA_023248415.1 Nitrospirota bacterium | reverse complement strand
TTGATGCTGTAAATGGAGATGGGAAGATAGAAGTAACAACAAGGCAAGTAAAGCACATATTATCGCCATCAGGCAAAATAGGCGAGAAGGAATATGTCCAGATAGAGGTTGCTGACAATGGCGCTGGCATACCAGAGGAGAACATAGAGAGGATATTTAATCCGTTTTATACAACGAAGTATGAAAGCAAAGAGCGTGAGGGAACCGGACTTGGATTGCCAATAGTTCAGGAGATAATAACAGAGCATCATGGATTTGTTCAGGTGAAGAGCGAGTTAGGCAAAGGAAGCTCCTTCCTTGTTAACCTGCCTGTTGAAATGCCTGAGTTTAAACTAAGAGAAGACAGAAGAAGCCCTTCAGCAGCAAAGCCTAAAGATACCATTTCCAGCATAAAATACCCTGAGTAGCCATTTCAGATAATACAATAAACTCACTATAACAGATAAATATTGACACTCTCGCCTCAGTCCGCTACAGTATATAAGTCATGAAATTGGAATTAATCGTCCCTGTAAAAAGAAAACAGAACTGGAGGGGGAATTATCAGCTTGCGCCAATAGGACTGATGTATGTTGCCGCATCAACGCCGCCTGATGTAGAGATAACAATTACAGACGAGCATATTGAAACAATAAATTTTGACAAACCTGTTGACATTGTCGGCATCACATCCATGACAGCAGAAATAAACAGGGCTTATGAGATTGCAGATGAATACAGAAAACGGGGCGTAAAGGTTGTTATGGGCGGCATACATCCTTCAACGCTTCCGCATGAGGCAATACAGCATTCAGATGCAGTTGTAATCGGAGAGGCAGAAGGTGTATGGCAGAATGTGATTAAGGATTTCAGGAATGGCGGACTTAAAAAATTCTACTCTTCAAAAATCAGGCCTTCACTTGATAATATGGCCTTTCCAAGAAGAGACCTTGTAAAAGGAAAGAAATATCTCACAAAAAATATCATTCAAACAACAAGGGGATGCCCGTTTTCCTGCACATTCTGCACAGTAACAAACTTCTTTGGAAATACTTATAGATACCGCCCTGTAAAGGATGTAATATCAGAGGTAGAATCCTTAGACGGTAATTTCATTGTATTTATAGACGACAATATCCTTGCAAATCCAAAGAGGGCAAAGGAGCTCTTCACTGCATTAATACCTTATAAAAAGAGATGGGTCAGCCAGTCATCCATTAATCTGGCAAAGGATAAAGAGGCCTTGGCGCTTGCAGAAAAGAGCGGGTGTATGGGTATGTTCATAGGTTTTGAATCTATTTCACAGGAATCACTTAAGGCAATAAAAAAATCAACAAATCAGGTATCGTCTATGCGCGATTCTATAAAAAGGATACATGACCATGGCATCCTGATTGAAGGCGCATTCATATTCGGCTTGGAGGAGGATAACAGGGACTCGCTTTTAAGGACACTGGACTTTGCTGTAGAGATGCGTTTTTCTGCTGTAAATTTTTTTGTGCTTACCCCTTTTCCCGGCACACAAATAAGAGCGGAGTTAGAAAAAGAGGGGAGGATTATTGAGAAAGACTGGTCAAGATATAATAATTTTACAGTTGTGTTTAAGCCAAAGAACATGACTCCGAAAGAGCTTCAGGATATGGCAATCTTCGCTAAACAACAGTTCTATTCATACCCTTCAATAATAAAAAGGCACTTTCCTCCAAAGAAGCATGCCTTAGCCTCGCTTGGGTACAATCTTCTCAGGAGAAGGACAACAACAAAACGCACATGAGAGAAGATTTACTTGGGAATGCTTTCAAAGCCTGCTGTTAAAAAATGTTTATCAAAACAGAAGGCCTTTCTAATCTTCTCCTTCTTCATTATTGCAAAACTTACAGAATCAGCATAGCTGAAATCCTGATCATTATATTTTATCAGAATCTTTTCCGCACTTGCCTCTATCTCTTCAGTTGAATATATCTTTAGAATCCTTGGGCTTGCCTTTAGCCTTTCAAGAAAATCAATAGCTGCCTTATGCCCCAATTCATTTAAGATTAAAATATATGCCTCTGCAATTACAAGATTGCTTGTAATTAGTCCCCTGTATGTTTTCAATAGAGATGGAAAGATTAATGCTGCCTTTCTATGATGCGTATCATCATTATCTGCAAGGGCAAGCCAGGCGCTGGTGTCAACAAATATGTTTTCCTGAGATATCATTTTCTTTTAGAAGCGATGTATTTGGCAAGATACTTGTCATGTTTAGTGGATAAATCACCTTTGCCTGAGCTTCCAAGTCCAATAAGCCCCATTGCAGAATCCTCCTCAACAGGAAGCTCTTTTAAATATTTTTCAACACTCTCCCGTATAATCGCAGCCTTTGAAACGCCTTTCTTTTTAGACAGAACTCCCAGCGCCTCATCCTGCCTCGGCTCAATATATATCTGAATTGGTTTCTTTTTCAAAACCTTCATAATATATAATATACATCACCTAAAGTGATATGTCAATAAATAATGTCCTAATTAACTACATCATGCAATCTGGTATTATCTTA
>JAHFEP010000027.1 GCA_023248415.1 Nitrospirota bacterium | reverse complement strand
GTAATGTTATGTTAATCCTGAACTTAATCTTATTCTGCTCTGCGCCAATCTTTGCATCACTTAATGTAACCTCTTTAAAGAAATTTGATTTTGCCAGACCCTCTTTAATCTTGTCTGCTGCCTCAAAGGAGGTTGTCTCGCCGGAGAGCCTTATCTTATCACCTTCCAGGCTGAATTCAAAGAGTGTAACCTTCTGCTCCGCCGGCATCCTTTCAGTTACCTCTTTAAACAGGTCTAAGGCTGTTACATCGCCCTTAATCCTACCGCCTAATAATCGTATCTTCTTTTTTGCCTCTGCTGCTGCGCTTTTAAGCTGCTGCTCTTCGTTTATTATTTTTTTAACATCTGGAAGCGCTTCATTAAAATTTTTCCTTATCTCCTCTGTAACAGCCTGATACCTGCTCTCTATCATATAATACTTTACTGAAAGATTTAATATAATAAGAAGAGCTGCTATGCCTCCAAAAATAACAGTATATTGCAGTCTCTTCTTTGTCTCGGCGCCCTCCTTTTTATACGCAAACTTTCCTCTTCTAAGATTAACTGCAAAACCCTTTCCATCTGCCTCTCTTAACGCAAGGCCGAGCGCCTTTGCATATTCTGTATCAACCTTTATGTCCGGATCTTTTGTAAAGTCTATCTGTAAAGGCTCTATATTGTAATTGATGTTTATCTCTTTTTTAAGAAGCCCTTCCTTGTCCCTGTTTCCACAGGTGTAAACCCTTTCAATATCCTTTTTCCATGTTGCCTGAAACGCATATATAGTATTGCATACATCCTTTTCCCACCCCTCAATAAAGGAGATGTTTCTGAAAAACCTTATGCCCTCACCCTCAAAGATGCAGACATCTGCATCAGATGAACCAAGACAAATAACAGCATACACGCCCTTTTCTTCTTTAAGATAACGGCTTGCTATAGCAGATATGGCAGACAGTGTAATATTCACCACCTTTGGGTCAATACCGCCTGAAGAAAATGCTTCAAGCTGGGCATTTATCTTCTCCTTTTTTGCTGCAACAATACCAACAGTCGTCTCCCTTTCCCCTTTTTCTATAACCTGGTAGTCAATTATAAGCTCATCAGCAGGAAATGGAAGAAGCTCCTCTGCCTCAAAGGGTATAGCCTTTTCTATCTTTTTCATATCTGTAATGGGGAGACTTATCCCCCTGAATGAGATATCCCTGCTGTCAAAGGACGCAACAATCTCTGCCTCAGGGAGCTTTTTAATAACATCCTTCAATGCCTCAGACAGATTTCCGTTAACAAGGGGTATCTTAAAATAATTTGAAACTGATGCGCCCCGCATTCCTTTCTGAAGCTCAACAACCCTGATGGTATCTTTATCTATATCTATCCCTGCAACCTTCACTGATTCCTCCAGTAAAGCCTTGTTATATTCCTGTCGCTCCTCTTTAATACAGCCTCTATTGTGTTATCCACATCATTCACTGTCCCTGTGGAGATAACAGAGAAGTCGTTGCTCTCTGTAACTATATAATTTTTTATATCATCATATATTGTTGTGCCAACAACATTCTCTAAGTCTTTTATATTATTATTTGTAAAACGGTTCTTTTCCCTATATGAGATTATCCTCTGTGCCATATCCTCACTTATAAAAGATGATAGGCATCTTAGGACAGTCGCATCTGCTGTATTTATATTAATGTTATCATTCACAGGGTATACAGTAAGATAATCCTTTATCTTATCATAAACCTCATCGGTCATTCCATTTACAAGCCTCAATTCTGAAACAAGGCTGTAAGACCCCCTTTCAGATATGCCTTCAAGGAGATAAGCATCTATCCTTTTTATCTCAAACAATCTCAGAAGTCTTGCCTGTGCTTTGCTCGTCTTGCTGTCCATTGACTTTATATTAATCTTAGCAGATTCATCAAAGACCTTTACTGTAACAATTCCGTCGCCAACAGTAACAGGCGGGAGCATCTGATTAAGGTCATCCACCTTCTTTGGAGATTTTGATGCATTATCCTTTAACATCCCTGCAATAAAATTTACGCCTGATTTTGCAAGATAGTATGACTTCTGTTTGTCGCGGAAATTTCCAGCAGCAGAAAGATTCACCCTTGCAGAATATGCAAATTCTACAATTAGCGCTGTAAGAAGCGTTACAACAAGGAGGGTGATTATTAAAGCAATGCCCTTTTCATTTGATAATTCCCCCTTACCCCCCTTTAGTAAAGGGGGGGTGGGGGGATTATTTTCATTGTAAATTTTAAATTGCAAATTTATTTCCTCTTTTTTGCTGTAATGATTGATTTAGCTATAAGATTGTTGGTTCTTTTTCATTTCATTCCAATTTGCATTTAAGTTGTCATCCCCGAGTGCTTCTATCGGGGATATGGTTTTTATTAAAACCGGATTCCCGATTAAACACTTCGGGAATGACAATGCTCTCAAAGTCAACCTGCGTTTTTAGCTTATCTTCAATTTACAATTTGACTTACTATTTCCCCATCGGCACATCAATAATCGTCTTAAATATCCTCTTCTTTTTATCTGCATCAAAAAGTATTATCTCAACCTCCACTGCCTTTGGAAGCTTTGGAAGCGTCGTTATTATCCTTGAATCCCATTTATCCTTCCAAGAGGTGCCGTCGAAATAACCAAACCTGATTCCGCCAATCTCATCTGTCAGCTCATAAACATCGCCGCCTTCTAATACAGGCTCAACGCCGATAGTCTTTTTCTCTTTCCTGAAAAGAGAGAGCCTTTTCTCCTGCTTTTGATAATCATAATCCTCTTTCAGAGAATAACCTATCACGTGCAAATCGCTCTCTTTAGCATCCTTTACCATCCTCTGATTGGATAAGCTGGTAAAGTTCAAAGAATCCTGCGGCAATTCCTTATCCCTCTTTGCCTCGCCAACAAAGATAATATTGCCTGTCAGATATGCGCTGTTTATGTCATCCATTAGTTTTAAAAATATTACTCTAACTGTGCTGTTTATGTCATCTACAGCCTCTGCCCTTTTAATCCCCTCTGTGCTCGCATAAAAGCTCTTATACACCACTGCCATAATAATGGAAAGTATTGCAATGGCAATAAGAAGTTCAATAAGCGTAAAGCCGCTTTTTTCTCTCCCCGATTCCCCGCTTCTCCGCTTCTCCGTTTCAATCCTTTTACTCATAAGCTACAAGCCTTACCTCCCTCTTCCCCTCATCCCATGTTACAACAACAACAACCTCTTTGATAAAGACAAAGGGGGTTGTGCTGATAACCCTTTTCCATTTATAGCCCTTAAACGCATCGCCCTCAAATTCGCCCTCTGATTCGCCAATTGAAACAGACCTCGGCTCCTCCATCTTTGCCTTTGCAAGAAGCGTTGCTGTTGTAATCCTGTCAGAAAGCTCAACAACCCTTATGCTGGAGTTTCGTAAAGAAAGCAGGACAATAAGCGAAAGTGATAAAATGGCAAAGGCGATCATCACCTCAAGGAGGGTAAAGCCATTATCGCTCCTCAATATATCCTTCATAAACCTTTACCTTGCCTGTAAGGGGCATTACAATCAATGTATAATACCTATCATCGCCTTTCTGAAGGTGTATTACGGTCTTCTCTACCCATCCGTTTGGATAAAATTGCGTAAAGAACTCTTCAACAGAACCCTGATGCCCTGGTATTGCAATATCCTTAAACCTGATATTCCCATGCAGTTTATTCTTGTTTACAAAAACAGTCTCAAGCCTTTTATTCTCTATCTGTGTCCCGCTTTTAACAATCTCTGTTGCCGAGTATTCATTCATAGCAATATTATAATTCAGCCTGAACTCCCTTTTCTTCATCATTGCCTCATCACGGAGGTATGATATGGTGCCTGTCAGATGCCTTATATCCCTCTTTAAATCAGATTCTGTTATATCCTCAAGCTTTGGTATGGCAAAGGAAAAAAAGATGGCAATAAGTGCAATTACAACAATCAGCTCAATTAAAGTAAAGCCTCTGTCAGAGGTTCCAGCTTTCAATATCTGCATTCTTGCCCTCGCCTCCGGCTTCTCCGTCTGCACCATAGGAGATGAGGTCATAATCGCCATGCGAGCCTGGTGAGAGGTAAACATAGGGTTTGCCCCACGGATCCTTTGGCGTCTTGTTTAAATATCCACCCTCCTTCCATCTCTCTGGTATCCTACCTGTTTCAGGCCTTTTTACCAAAGCCTCTAAGCCCTGCTCTGTTGAGGGATAAAAGCCGTTGTCAAGCTTAAACAGGTCTAATGCAGTCTGGATATTTTTTATATCTGCCATTGCCTTTGTCCTCTGCGCCTCCTCCTGCCTTCCCATTATTTTCGGCAAAATAATTGTTGCCAAAAGTCCGATAATAAATACAACAACAAGTATTTCAATTAATGTAAAACCCTTCTGGTTTTTTGTGCGGTTTCGTTTGTTCATGTCATCTCCTCTTCCTGTATATTGTTCTGCTAAGAACAAATGAGTATATTGTCATTGCGAGCGAAGCGAAGCAATCTCGATTAGATTGCCACGCACCCTTCGGGTGCTCGCAATGACAGAAAAATCTGGTCTTTCCGCCCTACCTTATCACCGTGCTCATCTCCATTATCGGCAGTAATATTGAAATAACAATAATTCCAACAATCAGACCCATTGCAACTATTATAACAGGTTCAAGCAAAGAAGTCAGGCTTGCGATGGCAGTCTCTACCTCATTGTCGTATGCATCAGACACCCGCAGCAGCATCTCCTCAAGCTCGCCGCTCTTTTCGCCAACTGCAATCATGTGCGTTACAACAGATGGAAAGAGCCTGCTTCTCTTTAAAGGCTCTGATATGCTCTCGCCTTCCCTTATATTCTCCCTTGCATCCTCTATTGCCTTTGCTATTACTATATTATTAACCACATTCTTTACAATGTCAAAGGAGAGTATTGCAGGGACACCGCTCTTTAAAAGTGTGCCGAGTGTCCTTGTGAACCTTGATATGGCAATCATCCTTATAATCTTTCCGAATATTGGAAGCCTTATTACAATGCCGTCAAACCTCATTCGTCCCTCAGGCGTCTTGAGCCTTTTTCTTATATAAAAGACAATGCCTGCAATAATCATGATAATCAGCCACCAGTAGCTGCGCATAAAATTTGTTGCAGATATTAAAATCAAGGTTAAAAGCGGAAGGCTCTGGTGCATGTCCTCAAATACACGGATAACCTGCGGCAGGACAAAGGTAAAGATAAAAGAGAGAACACCCATGCCGATTACAGTCATCAAGATTGGATAAGCAAGGGCTGACCTTATCCTATTTCTTATCTTAATCTGGCTGTCAAGAAAATCAGCAAGCCTTAAAAGCACAATATCCAGTGCGCCGCTTGCCTCGCCTGCCATTATCATGTTTACATAGAGGTTTGAAAAATACTTTGGATAGCCCTTTAATGCATCTGCAAAAGAGCTTCCCTCTTTTATCCTTGTTACGAGCTCAGAGATAATCCCCTTTAGCTCTGCCTTCTCCTCCTGCTCCATAATAGCAGACAATGCCTCTGCAACAGGCACGCCAGCATTTGTGAGTGTTGCTATCTGCCTTGTGAAGATTGCGATATCCTGATGTCTTATTCTCTCAAAGAGTTGTGAAAAGGCAATTTCTTTAGAGAGCCTTTTATGTCTCTCCTCAATTATCTCTGTGGGAAAGATGCCGAGTTTCTTTAACTTTGCCCTTGCTGACTTTGTGGTATCAGCATCAATAATCCCTTTTAAATCCCTGCCGTCAGCGCCTACGCCTTTGTATTCAAAAACAGACATCTCACCACTCCAACCCCTCTCTCTGGGTAACGCGGACTATTTCGTCCACTGTTGTGATGCCTTTCATCACCTGCAGAGCGCCGTCCTGACGCAGGGTTCTCATGCCTCTTTTTACTGCCATGTTTTTTATGGTGTTTGAGTCTGTGTCCTTCATTATCAATGGCCTTATATCATCATCTACCATAAGAAGCTCGTATATGCCTGTCCTTCCAAGATAGCCTGTATTTGTGCATTTATCGCATCCTCCTGCCCTGTAAAAGTGTAAATTACTGACCTCCGTCTTGCCAAGCTCAAGCCTCTTAATCTCCTCCATATCTGGTGCATATTTTATTCTGCAGTCAGGGCAGAGGACCCTCACAAGCCTCTGGGCAAGTATGGCAATTACAGATGACGAGACCAAAAAGGGCTCTACCTTCATGTCAATCAGCCTTGTAACAGCGCCAGCGGCATCATTTGTGTGGAGCGTTGAAAAGACAAGATGGCCAGTTAATGACGCCTGTATTGCTATCTCTGCTGTCTCTGTGTCCCTTATCTCGCCGATAAGGATTATGTCAGGGTCCTGCCTTAATATAGAGCGCAGGCCATTGGCAAATGTAAGATTAATCTTGTTGTTCACCTGTATCTGGCCGATGCCTTTGAGCTGATATTCAATCGGGTCCTCAATTGTAATAATATTCTTATCTGGCGAGTTTATCTTGCTCAGACATGAGTAGAGTGTTGTTGTCTTACCGCTTCCTGTTGGCCCTGTAACAAGTATTATGCCATGCGGCTTTGTTATCAGATTGTTTATCTTGTCTAAGTTATCGCCTGATAAGCCGATGTCCTCCAGGCCAAGCAATACATTCTCCCTGTGCAGGAGCCTTAATACAATCCTCTCTCCATAGGCAACAGGTATAACAGATACCCTTATATCAATATCCTTTCCAGCAATCTTCAGCTTTATCCTGCCGTCCTGCGGAAGCCTTTTTTCAGCAATATTCAGGCCTGCCATTACCTTTACCCTTGATGAGATGCTTGCATGGAATCTTTTTTTGATATTCAGGATATTATAAAGAACGCCGTCTATGCGGAATCGGACTACAAGCTCTTTTTCAAACGGCTCTATATGAATGTCGCTTGCCCTGTCCCTTATAGCCTGTGAGAACATGGAATTTACAAGACGGATGATCGGCGCATCATCTGTAACATCCAAAAGGTCTTCAGGCTCTTCTATCTCGCTGGATAAAAAACTTATGTCTTCTTCGTTCAGCTCCTCTACGGTATCCTCTGCCTTATTCATCTCCCTGCTGTGGAGCCTGTTTATCAAATCAATAATATTGTTTGAGGATGTGATGCAGAGCTTGATATTGGAATCTAATAATATGCGGAGGTCATCTATTGCAGAGAGGTTTAAAGGGTTTGCTGTTGCAACAAGCACAGCGCCGTTTTCTCTTTTGACAGGTAGAAGCTCATATTTCTTTGCATAGGCAATCGGCACCTTTAATACAAGCTCCTGTTCAATCTCTGCCTCCCTTATCTCCTCTTTATAAGGTATGCCAAACTTGGCGCCAAGCGCCTGAAGCACATCCTCGCCCTTTATATGCTTTAATCTGACTAATATCTCGCCAATCCTGCCGCCCTTCTTTTTTTGCATATCAAGGGCCTGCTGGATGTTTTTGTCTGCAAGGCCTGAGCCTTCTTTGATTGTGTCTGTTAAATAACGATGCATATCTTATTTATCCTCAATGCCGTGTTCCTTTTTGAATTCCTCCATCTTTTCTTTTTTCTCTTTTAAGATTATATCAGCATCTTCGCTCTCTTTAATTATATGAGGGGTAAGAAAAACCATGAGATTTGTTTTATCAGATTTCTTTGACTGGAATTTAAAGAACCAGCCAAGGAGCGGTATGTCTCCTAATAGAGGCACCTTATATTCAATAGTAGACTTGTTATCCCTTATAAGGCCTGCGATTGCCACTGTCTGGCCGTTCTTTACAACAACGGTTGTGGTTGCGGCTCTCTTGGTTGTTGTGGGGCCTACTACATTCGGGTCAAGGCCGGCAACATCTGCCAAAGAGGATATCTCCTGATATATGTCCAACGTGACATGGTCGTCTGATGATATCTGGGGGGTCAGTCTCAGGGTAATGCCTATATCCTTTCTCTCTATGGTTGTAAGCGTAACACCTCCAGCGCCCTGGCTCTTGCCTGTGATAAACGGGACATTCTCGCCTACCATTATTTCTGCCTTTTGATTGTCCGTTGTAAGTATATTCGGTGTTGAAAGAATATTTACATCAGACTCTGACTGCAACGCCCTTACCAATGCGCCGATATTTAGATACTCAACGCCTCCGTATGAAAATGTGCCTTTTACAATGCCGACAGCCAGACCAAGGATATTTGCAAAAGCCGCTGGCCCTGTTGTTGCAGCGCCTATACCGCCAAAGTTTGTTCCGCCTAAGCTGGTTACCCTATCATTATTCAATTTTTCCACTGACCTGAACTCTATGCCGAGATCGCGCTGTTTATCAAGGCTTATCTCCATTATTGCTGCCTCTACATAGACCTGGCGCCTCTTTATATCAAGCTGAGAGATTACGCCCTTTATTGTCTCATAATCCTCTGGCGACGCAATGATTACAAGTGAATTAGTTGCCTTATCTGGTGTAACAAGGACACCGCTTTCAAAACTCACAGACCGTATGCCAGTTGGCGCCGCCGCTGCCTGCTGGCCTACAGGCACCTTTGAAATAATGCCTGTTAAGACCTTTGCCACCTCTTCTGAATTTGCGTTTTTAAGGTAGTATACATTTATCTTTCCCTTTCCTTTTGGCGGCTCAACATCTAAGATGTTAACAATGTCTGTCAGCTTTTTTATATTAGAATATGAGTCTGTAACAATCAAGGCATTGGTCGGCACATAGGGAATGATGTTTCCGTCCTTTGAAATTAATGGCGTAATGGTCTTTGTAAGCTCAGAAGGGCTCACATAGTTCAGGTGGAAGATTTTTGTTACAAAGCCCTCTCCCCTTATATCCTTTTCTTTATCAGATACAACCTTTACGCCGCTCTGCTTTACCTCGCGGGAAGGGATGATTTTTATTACATTGTCCGTTTCAACAGCGGTAAAGCCTTTAACCTCAAGGACAGATAAGAATACCTGATATGCCTCATCTTTGGAAATCTTTGTTGGCGAGACAATGGTAACCTTTCCCTGTACTTTATCATCTATTATAAAATTCTTTTTTGTTAAATCGCTGATAAACTTTGTGAATGCCTGAAGTTCAATGTTGTTAAAATTTATAGTAATATAATCGCCTTCTTTTGTAATCTCCTTTATCTCTGATGGCCTTTTAGAAGAGGTCTCCTTTTCTTTTGGTGCGGCAGGCGTAGATTGAATCACCTTAGGTTCTGTTTTTTGCGGGCTGGATACGGCAGGAGTCATTGGCTGTTCTGTTGTGCCTGATGAGGGAGGGGAAGGGCTCCCAGGCTGTCCTGATGCCGGGTCTGCTGCTGTCTGGCTATATGCGGCTAAAGACTGAAGGCTGAAGACTAATGATATAACTAATGCTATCCCTCTCTTCCACCCCATTTATTTCCTCACCTTATCTCGTAACTCAGGGACTGTTTTGCGCCGTTTCTTACAATATCAACTGTAATATTCTTTTCATCTTTGAGATTCTGATAGGTCTGGAAGAATTTATTCGGGTCGTCAATCTCAACACTGTTTATCCTTTGAATTACATCGCCGTTCTGCAACCCTATCTTTTCATAGAGGCTGTTCGGGGTGATTGCAAATATCCTGAAACCTGTTGTCTTTCCATCATCAATTACAGGAACCACCCTTGCCTGTGTAAGAAGCTGATTCATATTCTCCATGCTGCCTGTAACCTCTCTCTGGTCAACAACAAATTTATTATCAGCAACCCGCCTGATATTTGACCCCTGACCAGATAGCTTATTAGAGGATGTCTTTATCTCCACAATATTCATATCATCAAATACAGGAATATCTGCCTGTGAGCCGTCCGGTCTTTTTAATGTTATACCTTTATACGAAATCTTTACAATCTTAGAGCCGTCAGAGATGTTCTGGTTGAGCTTATAAACAACCTGCTCCTTCTCTTCTTCAATAATGGCATAGGAAGAATCATGCCCCCCGGCAACTGTGCCTATGAGCTTGATATTCGCTGCTGGTTTAATATTTGCTTCACCATCTGTCTTTGCGCCCGGTTTATCGCTTCCAAAAAGGTTCTTTTCAAAGATTACGGAATAGTGGTTTATATCTGTCTTTGGAGCAGGCGCCTGCTCTTTTTCTATGTTGGCGATTACTGTTGGAACAGCCTCTATCTTTTTCGCAATGACGCTGTCTATGGTATCTGCAGCAATATATGCGGAGATAGCAATTAATGCGCCGTTTATAATTGTAAAATACCGCTGGTTCATTTTACCTGTCCTGTTGTTTATAGGCCTGTAACATACTAACACAGCTATTTTAAAATATCAAGAAAATGCAGCGGATTGGGTTGGTTGGTTTTAAGAAGGGTTAAATTATAAAAATTTAAAGGCAGGCCCTGATTATCAGGGCCTGCCTTTGTGGATTTTAGAGTTTTACGACATTTGCTGCTTTTGGTCCCTTAGGGCTATCCTCAACATCAAAATTCACTTCCTGTCCTTCAGACAATGTTTTAAAATTACTGTCCTGAATTGAAGAGTAGTGAACAAAAATATCTTTGCCGTCTTCTCCGGTAATGAATCCAAAACCCTTGGACTCATTAAACCACTTCACTGTTCCTTTTGTCATGCTATGAAACACCTCCTTCTTGCATAAAATTATGTTCCCAAAAAGTTGCAAGCCTTTTTCGGGGCGAGAGTACAGAAGAATCGGATTTGTGTCATAAAAAAAGCCGCAAAGTCATAAAGTCTTTGCGGCCTGATATTACTAACAAAAACTTCCGGAACTTCAACTTCAAAATTATTATTACATATGCCTGCTGAAAAGTCAAGGCTTTTATTTTTTATGTTAAATATCGCGTTTCGGGAGGCTGTTATGCCTTGACAAATGAAAATGTGGATATATAATTATATACTATGGTTTGTTGCTAAGGAGGTGTCTAATGGCTATTGATACTGACAAGGCAGTAGAGATTGCAAAGGGGATTTATTGGGTCGGTTTTTATGATAAAGGGGCTGGCTTTCACTGCAATCCCTATCTTTTGATTGATGATAAAACAGGCGAGGCTGTTTTATTTGACCCGGGGCCAGTAACATATTATGAACGGCTGATAGAAAAATTAAAGAGTGTGGTTAACCCGCAAAAAATTTCTTATATCGTTCTGCATCATCAGGATCCGGATCTCTGCTCATCTGTTCCCCGGTTTGAAAAGATTATCGGCAAGGATGTTAAGATTGCTGCTGCATGGCGCGCAGGCGTCCTTATTGCATATTACGGCGTTACATCAGGTTTTTATTATGTAGATGAACACAATTATGAAATCAGATTAAAAAGCGGACGCCTTTTAAAAATCATACCAACACCCTATCTTCACTGCCCCGGCTCTATCGTTACCTATGACAAGGAGAGCGGCGTCCTCTTTTCCAGCGACCTGTTTGGCGGATTCTCATTTAACTGGAGCCTTTATGCTGACGACAAATATCCTGAGGCTGTAAAGGCATTTCATGAGCCGTATATGCCTGCAAATTATATCCTCCGCGGTGCGATGGAGGATATAGAAAGACATGATATAAAGATTATAGCCCCCCAGCATGGCTCTATTATTGCTGATAAGGATGTAAGGTTTTATATAAACCTGCTTAAGAACCTTGAGTGTGGAAAGATGCGGAAGACGGCCTTTGATAAGATAGCCGCCGGCAATTATAAAGTAATTGCAGAGGCTGTTGTTAAAAGGATACTCGGCGTATTAAACATAAATGATGTTAAAAAGGTGCTTGAGGGCACAAATATTGTTGTTGATATTGCAAATGGCAATATCCTTGAGTTTCCTTCTAATGGTAAAGAGGCGCTTAATCAGCTTGGTCTCAATTTAAACAAGACAGGCGGTATTTTTGCAATGATTGCAACAAGGCTGCTTACGCAGAGGCTTGCCATAGAAAACAATCTAGATCTGCCGGATATTTTTAGATTCAGTTGATTTATTCTTTATCCGAAGAAAACAGGCTTTTAAAAAAGCCGCCCTTCTTTCTTCCTAATTCTGTTAATATTATTTCATTTTCCGGGTCCCATTTCAACGCCTCTTCTAACAGAGCCTTTGACTTAGCCTCAAGCCCTGCCTTTTTATATATCATTGCCAAATTGATATAATGCTCTGAATTTGTAGGCTCCATTTTTATTGCCTTTTTACAGCTCTCCTCTGCCTCGTGCAGCCTTCTCGGCATATGCGACAGCGCCTTGCCGAAATAAGATAAATACTTGGCATTATTGGGGTCCAACCTTATTGCCCAGCGAAGGGCGTCTGCTGCGCCCCAGAAATTTCCCTTATCCATATTCTTTTTGCCAATTATAAACTGCGCCTTTGCCTTGTTTATATTATCTTCCCTTGTTTCCTCTTTTTCCTTGTGTTTAATAAATCTTGCTGCTAATGATGTGTCATATTCTCTCTTTTTTTCTTCATCAATTAATATATTATACGCTTCTGTAATCCTTGCAAACAGCGCCTCTAATTTATTTTTTATATCTAATGATGCCTCTTTTAAATTCAAATGTCTGTCAGGATGATACTCTTTTGCTAATCTGAAATATGCCTTTTTTGTTTCTATCTCTGTTGCATTTTCCTTTATACCAAGCATCTCATAATTATTCTGCTCATGTAATAATGAAAATGCTTTATGTATTTTTTCTACATCAACTGATTCGTCGCTGGTTTTTATCGGCTCCTGTTCAATTACCTCTTCCTTTTGTGTTTTTACGCCTTCTTTTTTGTTTAATATAAATCCTGTTGAATATAACAGATATATATTTTTTAATGCGTCAAATTCTGGCTGGCTGGATATATTACATATATCCTTTATCCTGTTTTTTCCATTTACTAATAATAAAATTTTTTCTGCATCGCTGTCTAATTTAACATCCTGAAATATATTTAATGGATTAGATGATAATACTGGTATGCTGTCTACAGGGGGAAGCCATGCCCTTATTAAGGTTAAATTATTAATCTTTTTTATCCCCTCTATAATTATATTCCCTGTGCTGATATCAAGCGTTATAACCTCTTCCATTGGAAGTTCGCCTAATATAAATTCATACTCTCCTTTTTCCCACGAAAAAATTTCCATTATAATCTCTTTTATCTGCTCTTTAACAAAAATAAGAAGTTCTTTTGCTGATATAAATTGTTTTTCTAATAAAATCTGTCCCTGTCTTTTGCCTGTCTCTTTTAATAATCTTGCAGAAGTGTCATACTGCTCTTTATTTATTCTGCCTGATTTTAATAAAAGGTCTCCAAGCCTGTCCTCATCTCTATTGGATTTAGCAAATATTATATAGCCGTCTTTAATAAATAGTTTTTTTTCTATATTCTGATTTGTAAGACAGAGTATGCCTGTTGCATTTTCCTCTCTGATGCTGTTTATAATATAAGGCAGGGGAAATTTTCTAATATTTTCTTTTAAAGGTATATTCATATTATTCTAATGAAAATTATATATTAACTATAATATTTGTCAAATAATAAAATAGTAGTAGTAGTAGAGCATGTTAATTTGTTAATTGCCTTATAAATCATATTATAATCAAATATTTAAGCAATTCAAAAATTGTTTATAAAATTTTATTAAAAAAATCTTGATTAATAAAAATGTATCTGCTATAGTCAACTCGCCATTGATTATTAACCCGAAATAACAAAATAGAGAAAAAATCAATTTAAAACAGTATAACTATTTAAAAATTAAGAGATTTTTATCTTATTAACAACTGTGGATAACCTGTGCTTAATCTTTAATTAATTATTTCTTATGGAAAACATAGACATCTGGAATAAAGGTCTTAGCTTAATCAAGAAAGACCTGAACAATGATATATTTGAGCTGTGGTTTAAACCGACCGCCTTTAAATCCTATGATAACGGCGAAATAAACATATCTGTGCCAAACAGATACTGCGGCGAGTGGCTGAAAACCAATTATTACGGCTTAATAAAAGACGCGCTGATTAATATTACACAGGAAAGGGATATTAAGATAAATTTTATACCCGATAAAGACAAAGAAGGAATAGAGAAGGCAAATATAATAAAAAAAGAGGTAATAAACGCTACATCGTTCAGAGAAAAAGGGATGCTGAACAGAAAATATTATTTTGAAAGCTTTATTGTCGGGCCAAGCAACCAATTTGCCCATGCAGCAGCATTGGCAGTAGCAGAAAACCCGGGAAAGTCATATAACCCGCTGTTTATTTATGGAGGCGTGGGGCTCGGCAAAACGCATCTTATTAATGCCATAGGTAATCATATAATCAGAAACAAGCCCGATGTCAAGATTATATATCTGACCGCAGAGCAATTTACAAATGAGGTTGTTGCAGCAATCAGATATGACAAGATGTACTCCTTTAAAGAAAAATATAGAAGCATTGATATGCTGCTTGTTGATGACATCCAGTTCTTTTCAGGAAAGGACAGGTCACAGGAAGAATTCTTTTATACCTTTAATACACTTTATGAGGCGCACAGGCCCGTTATAATAACAAGCGACAAATATCCGAAGGAAATGCCTGATATTGAAGAGAGACTCAGGTCAAGATTTGAATGGGGGCTGATCGCAGATATACAGCAGCCTGACTTTGAGACAAGGATGGCAATATTAAAACAGAAGGCAGAGATGGAGAACATAAAACTGCCGGAGGATGTAATGCTCTTTCTTGTAGACACAATTAAGTCAAACATAAGGGTATTGGAAGGCGCATTAATCAGGCTCGGGGCATACTCATCTCTCACAGGAAAGGCTATTACTGTAGAGCTTGCAAAAGATATCCTAAAGGCAACCATAGGCGACAAGGAAAAGACTATCACCTCCGACGCAATACAGCGGGCAGTTGCTGACCATTTCCAGATAAAACTTTTAGAGCTGAAAGCCAAGAAGAGGACAAAGAACCTTGTATTGCCGAGGCAGGTTGCTATGTATTTATGCAGAGAGCTTACTAATTTATCCTATCCTGAAATTGGCAAATATTTTGGCGGAAAGGACCACACCACGGTTATGCATGCATGCAGGCAGATCGAGAAGCTAAAGGAAAAGGACAGCAGGCTTAAGGATATAATTGAGGCACTGACAAAGGCATTAAAATCTCAATAACCTGACAGCAGATACTATTGAATTGAAAGGAGAGGGCTAATATGAAACTAAAGATTGAGCGCAAAGAGCTTTTAACAGGTCTACAGAGGGTTCAGGGCGTAGTAGAAAAAAAGGTAACAATGCCCATTCTCTCCAATATAAAGATGGAAACAGATTCCAGCGCTATCAAACTAACAGCAACAGACCTTGAGATTGGAATAGTGGGAATCGCAAAAGGAGAGGTATTGGAGAAGGGCGGCATTGCTGTCTCTGCAAAGAAGCTTTATGAGATTGTTAGAGAGCTTCCGGAGGGCGCTATAAATATAACTGTGTTAGACGGCGGAAGGCTTGAGATCCGCTCAGGCAGCAGCCTCTTTGTCTTAATGTGCGCCCCGGTAGAGGAGTATCCGGCAATACCAGAAATCGGAAAGGGGAAATTCATTTCAATAGAAAAAAAGATATTATCCGATATGATTAAAAAGATAATCTTTGCAGTAGGAGAAAACGATACAAGATATATATTAAACGGCGCACTCATGAATATTTCAAAAGACGCTGTTCAGCTTATAGGCACAGACGGGCACCGCCTTGCTGTTTCAGAAAAGGCAGTAAAGGGCGCTTCTGACGACACAACAGCTATTGTTCCCAAAAAGGCGCTGACAGAGGTAAAAAAATTAATAGATGAAGCCGGTGAAGAAAATATTGAGATGGGATTTGGCAAAAACCTTATCTTGTTTAGAAAGGGAAATACAGAGATAATATGCCGCCTCATGGAGGGAACCTACCCAAATTATAAGCAGGTCATACCAGCAAAAAACGACATTAAGATTGCTGTAAATAAAAAGAATTTAGAGGGGGCATTAAGAAGGGTATCTATCCTCTCAAGGGAAAAAGCCAATGCAGTAAAATTAGAATTATCAGAAGGCAGGATCACAGCAGTCTCAACGAATCCAGATATGGGCGAGGCAACAGAGGATATCCCGGTAGAATACAATGGCCAGCCCGTTTTTATAGGCTTTAATGCAAGATACATTCTTGACACGTTGTCTGTTATAGAAGGAGAGGATGTAATTCTGGAGCTGCAGGACTCCTTAAGCCCATGCATCATAAAAGACAAGGCAGACAAAGATTATCTCTGCGTTGTAATGCCAATGAGATTATGATTATAAATGTTTTTAAAAGAATTAAGCCTCAGGAACTTTAGAAACTATATTGAACTTTCCATCTGCTTTAATAAGGGTATTAATATCTTTATTGGGGAGAATGCCCAGGGCAAGACCAATCTTTTAGAGGCTATTCATTTTATTCACTCCCTGCAGTCTTTCAGGACGCAGGAAGAAAAGAGCCTGATAAGCATATCTTTTAAAGATGCGCTTCTGTCAGCAGAGGCTGAAAGGGGCGGCAGCATTATAAATGTATCTGCCCTTCTTGATGATAAGGGCAAAAGGGTTAAATTAAACGGTAAGAAGATTGGAAAGACAAGCGAATTTTTAAGCAGGCTCTTTGCCATAACCTTTTCTCCAGACGACCTTTTTCTTATCAAAGACCTGCCTTCAGAGCGCCGCAGATATTTTGACAGGGCCATCCTTCCGCACTCGCCAAGCTACTTGAAAACGAGCGCCAGATATGATAGTATATTGGAGCACAGAAACAGGCTTTTAAAGGATATCAGAGATGCTAAAAAAGGCGCAGATACAGCGGCTCTAACACCATGGAACGAGCAGCTTATTGAGGAAGGGACAAGGATTCTATTAAAAAGACACCAATTCGTTGAGCAAATAAAACCATTTTTAGAAAAGTTCTTTCAGTCCATAAGCAAAAGCAGCAAGAGGCCGATACTCATCTACGAAACCCAGCTTCTGCCTCCCTTAAGGGACGAAGAGGCATTATCAGGCGTTAATATGGCCGATGAGATTAAAGGCATCTTCCGGCTGTCCCTATCAGAGAAGAGTAGGGAAGAGCTTAGATACGGCCATACGCTCGTTGGACCGCACAGGGACGATTTTCAATTTTTGATTGATGACCAGAAGGCAAAGACAACTGCCTCGCAGGGCCAGCACAGGATGATTATTCTATCGCTGAAATTAAGCGAGGCAGCCCTTTATAAAGAGGCATTTAGCGAATATCCTGTTCTGCTTTTGGATGATGTATTTTCAGAGCTTGACGAGATAAGGGCCGAGGCACTGATAGAACAGATTTTTGATATGGACATAGAACAGGTCTTTATAACTGCCGCAAAAAAGGAGAGCGTCCCTTTTAGCAACAAGAGGTGTTCTTTTTATTTGATAAAAGAGGGGACAGTTAGGCCGTACTAATTTTTAATGTTGGTTGGTTTACTGTCATTGCGAGCGAAGCAAAGCAATCTCTACGCAAAGTGTCAAAGTGTCAGAGTATCAAAGTATCAGAGAATTAAAACTTTGACACTATGACACTCTGACGCTTAAAAAGTGGATTGCTTCGTCGCTAAAATCGCTCCCTGTCTGCCGACAGGCAGGCTCGCAATGACACTACAGGAGGAACATGAAGACAGGAGATACAGCAATAGAAAGAAAGGGCAAAAAGGAGAAAGAGACTGTCTCTGAAGAAAGACAGCAAAACAGCGATGCCTACGGCGTTGAAGAGATAACCATATTAGAAGGCCTGGAGGCTGTGCGCAAAAGGCCTGCCATGTATATTGGAAGCACAGGGGCAGCAGGGCTTCACCACCTTGTGTTTGAGGTTGTTGACAACAGCATTGACGAGGCATTGGCAGGTTTTTGCACAAAGGTTGAGGTCATTATCCATGTTGATAACAGCGTTACTGTAATAGACAACGGCCGCGGCATACCCACAGAGATGCATCCAGAGAAAAAGATGTCAGCAGCAGAGGTGGTTATGACCATCCTTCACGCAGGCGGCAAGTTTAATAACAAGGCATATAAGGTCTCCGGCGGACTGCATGGCGTCGGCGTCTCAGTTGTAAATGCCTTATCAGAGCTGCTCGAGCTTGAGATTAAGAGAAACGGCGGCGTCTTTCAGCAGGAGTATAAAAGGGGCAAGCCCGTCGCCCCGCTTGAAGAGACAGGAAAGACAAAGAAGTGCGGGACAAAGATAACCTTTAAGCCAGATAAGGACATATTTGAAGCAACAGAATACAGCTTTGATGTATTGGCTCAGAGGCTAAGGGAGCTCGCATTTTTAAACAAGGGGCTTGAAATCACACTTGAAGATGAGCGCACAGAGAAGAAGCAGGAGTTCTGCTATAAGGGCGGTATTGTCTCCTTTGTTGAGCATCTGAATAGGAATAAGGAGCCTATCCATAAACCGGTTTCCATATCTGATGAGAGAAAGGGGATAATGCTTGAAATCGCCCTTCAATACAACGAAAGCTATGCAGAGAATATTTTTTCCTTTGCAAATAATATTAATACAGTAGATGGAGGCACACACTTAAGCGGCTTTAAAACCGGCCTTACAAGGGTTGTGAACAGCTATGCAATAAAGAACGGTTTTATAAAGAGCGATAAGGAATCATTAACAGGCGACGATGTGAGGGAAGGGCTTACAGCAGTTATCAGCATAAAGCTTTCAAATCCACAGTTTGAAGGCCAGACAAAGGCAAAGCTCGGCAACAGCGAGGTCAAAGGCATAGTAGAGACAGCAGTTAATGAAAAGCTCTCAGGCTTTTTTGAGGAGCATCCGCCTATAGCAAGAAAGATTGCAGAAAAGTCGATAACTGCTGCAAGGGCAAGGGAGGCAGCAAGAAAGGCAAAGGAGCTGACAAGGAGAAAGAATGCGCTTGATATAAGCTCCCTTCCGGGAAAGCTTGCGGACTGCGCAGAGAGGGACCCGGCGCTTTCAGAAATCTATATTGTAGAGGGAGATTCAGCAGGCGGCTCTGCAAAGCAGGGCAGAGACAGGCGGAACCAGGCGATTCTTCCTTTAAAGGGAAAGATACTTAATGTTGAAAAGGCGAGATTTGATAAGATGCTTAGCAGCGATGAGATAAAGACGCTGATTACTGCCCTCGGCACAGGCATTGGCAAGGAGGATTTTGATGCAGGCAAATCTCGCTATCACAAGATTGTTATTATGACAGATGCGGATGTTGACGGCGCGCATATCAGAACCCTTCTCCTCACATTCTTTTACAGGCAGATGGCTGCCTTGATTGAAAGGGGCTATATCTATATTGCCCAGCCGCCGCTCTTTAGGGTGAAGAAAGGGAAGGCAGAGAGATATATAAAAGATGAAAAGGGTCTTCAGGAATATCTAATAGACCTTACTGCAGACGGCATTGAAGCAAAGAGCAAAGAGGCAAAAACCTACATCTCTGGCGACAAACTGAATAATATTTTAAAGAGGCTTATCAGCTTTGAACTTTTATTAACACGTTTCAGCCATAGAAAAATAGATTCAGATATCATCCGCGCCTTAGCCTTAGAGGAGGAGTTTGATAAGTCTATATTAAAAAACAAGGCAAGGCTTCAGAAGACGGTAAATGATGTAAAAAACCTTTTTGCAGAAGAGCATCCTGATATTTCGCTTAAGATTGATATAGAAGAGGATGAGGAGCACAAGGCATATAAGGCGGTTTGCGAGATAAAAAGGGACGGCTCTAAGGCCGAGGCAGTAATTGATGAAGAGCTGGTCACCTCACCGGAATTTAAAGAGGTGAGAAGCCAGTCACCTGTGCTTACAGGGCTTGGCGCCCCTCCGTATAAGGTCAGAAAAAAGGACGGCTCAGAGAAGGTTTTAAATACAACAACTGCCTTGATAGACTATATTCTTCAAGCTGCAAAAGAGGGCCTTTCAATCCAGAGATACAAAGGCCTTGGCGAGATGAATCCTGTGCAGCTCTGGGAGACCACAATGGACCCTGAAAAGAGGAGCTTTTTGCAGGTCAAAATTGAAGACATAGTTGCTGCTGATGAGATATTTACAGTGCTGATGGGAGACCAGGTAGAGCCGAGAAGGGAATTTATACAGCAGCATGCGCTTGAGGTAACGAACTTAGATATATAGATATGGTAGGGGCGAACCTATGTGTTCGCCCTTTGTAACAGGGCAGACACACAGGTCTGCCCCTACAGAAATACAAAACGCCATGTCATTGCGAGCGAAGCGAAGCAATCTCCACGTAGCAAAGGTATCAGAGTATTAAAGCTTTGACACTATGACACTTTGATGCTCTGACACTTAAGAATTGGATTGCTTCGTCGCAGACTCCTCGCAATGACACAAATAGAAAATAAAGGAGAGACCACCTTTGATTACCGAAGAAAAAAAGACCGTAGTAAATATTGAAGATGAGATGAAGACCTCCTACATCAATTACGCCATGAGCGTAATTGTGGGCAGGGCGCTGCCAGACATAAGGGACGGCCTGAAGCCTGTTCACAGGCGAATCCTCTATGCCATGTTCCGCGAAGGCCTTCTCTCAAATAAAAAATATTCAAAGTCTGCTGGTGTTGTC
>JAHFEP010000152.1 GCA_023248415.1 Nitrospirota bacterium | reverse complement strand
AGGACTTTGATTCATGGGATGTGTGCGATCAGGTTTGTACAAATCTTTTTGAAGATACTCCCTTTGCCTACAAAAAGGCAGTTGCATGGAGCAAAAGAAAGGAAGAATTTATAAAAAGGGCGGGATTCGTTATGATGGCGCGCCTTGCAGTCAGTGACAAAAAGGCAGAGGATGAGAGGTTCTTGAAGTTTCTTCCTTTAATAAAAAGCGAATCCACTGACAACAGAAACTTTGTGAAAAAAGCTGTAAATTGGGCATTAAGGCAGATTGGAAAAAGAAACCTTAACCTAAATATGAAAGCAATTGAAACTGCCATAAAAATCCAAGAGATGGATTCCAGAAGCGCAAAATGGATAGCCTCTGATGCGTTAAAAGAATTAACAAGCACGGCTGTTCAACGAAGATTACACTGAGACTAAGATTGTTCCTTGAATTGTGTTATGCCTTTTGCAATCCTGCCGAGTGTGGCACTAGCTTCCTTTATTTTATCATTCCATATAGCAGCGTTCAAGCGGATAAAGTTGTGATATTTCTGCTGGGACGAAAAAATCATACCCGGTGCTATTGTAATCCCTGCATTAAGTGCCGTTTCGTAGAACTTGAGTGCGTCTATAGCATTGGGAAGTTCAATCCATAAGACATGCCCGCCTGCTGGCCTTGTTACCTTAGTTCCTTCAGGAAAGAATCTGCTAACAGCCTCTGCCATTAAAACAGTGTTTTTTGCATACATCTTGCGTATCTTTCTAAGGAGATGGTCATATCCTTCATTTGCAAGGAACTCTGCAATTGCTAATTGAGTTGGTGTTGCAGTTGCAATGCTGCTTATTGATTTGAGCCTTTCAATCTCTGCCTTGAATCTTCCAGGGACAATCCATCCCACGCGATAGCCAGGGGCAATGGTCTTTGAAAAGGAGGAACAGAGTATCACATTACCATTTTTATCAAAGGCCTTTGCAACCTTTGGCCTCTGATATGAAAATGAGATGTCTCCATAGATATCATCTTCAATAAGAGGGATATCGTATTCTGACAGCATCTTAACAAGCTCTTTCTTCTTTTCATCCGGCATACAGCTTCCAAGGGGATTGTGGAAGTTTGGAATAAACAGGCATGCACGAATTGTATTGTGTTCAATTGCGTAGCGAAGCGCATCTATGCTGACCCCATGCTGTGGATGGGTTGGTATTTCCAGTGCGCGGAGGCCGAGTATCTCAATCGCTTGCAAAAAATTGTAATATGTTGGCGATTCAATGGCAACCGTATCACCGGATTTGCAGATAACCCTTAAAGCAAGCATTATAGCCTCCTGACAGCCTGCTGTTATGATAATATCATCAGGGGTTAATGAACATCCTGCAATAAGTGCACGTCGTGCAATCTGAATCCGCAGCGATTTTGAGCCAGGTGTAAATTCATAAGATATATTTTGTATCCTGTATCGCCGCGTGATTGCTGAAAGTGTACGGTTAATCCTGTCAACTGGCAAGAGCTCTGGATTGGGTATTGCTGCACCAAGCTGGATAAGCTCAGGATTGCGTGTATTTTTAAGCACCAGCATTGCAAGCTCATTAATATTCACCTTTGTCGGCTTTGCTGAAGGCTTTGATATCTCAGGCTCAGAGGTTATATTGGAAAAGGAAGGCCGCACATAATATCCTGACTGCGGTTTGCACTCAATCAATCCGCGGTCTTCAAGAAGGCGGTATGCCTCAAGCACTGTTGTAATGCTGATATTCATCTGCTGGCTGAGTTTTCTCACAGACGGAACACGGTCTCCCACCCTGAATGTCCCTTTATTTACCAAGTGAGAGATATCCTCAGCTACCTTTTCATAAAGGGTATGCCTCTTGTTCTCCATAACCCAATCTTAGCCTTAAAACTGTGCGATTTGTAAGATACAATTTTATATTTTTATGACCGTAACAGTTTCAGGAAATCAAAACTGTTACGGTAACAATTTTACCATATTACATCTGTTATTTCAGCGTATTTTTCAGCACAATGGTGATATGAAAAGAAAATTATATCATATTCAACCCGGCCAGAGGTTTTCAGGCAAAATTGAAATGATTCAAAATAATACAGCAGAAATCTGGATGTATGAGGATTCGGTCATAAGAATAGAAGGCTGCCACTGTGGAGTAAAAATTTTTTGCATAAAAGGACTCTTATGGATAACACAGGAAAATGACATACAGGATCATTTTTTAAAAGCGGGTGAAGAATTTCAGATTTCTCATTTAGGGCTTGTGATTGTACAGGCACTTACAGATTGTTGTAATTTTTTTTGTGAACATCCATAATAATGCTTGACAAGAATTATTCGCTTAGGTATAATTCAGCATATTCTGATATTGCTGAATAAACTGATATATTATATTGAGGTGGAAAATGGTCAAGAAGAGCAAAAATAGCAGTTGCTGCAAGCAGGCTGATAAGGAAACAAGCTGCTGCAAGGTTGAGTCTGTAATCAGCATAGATGAAAGGGGACAGCTTGTGCTTCCAAAGGAGATAAGGGATAAGGCAGGAATCCGTGCAGGAGACAAGCTGGCTGTCGTAAGCTGGGAGAAGAGCGGGAAGGTATGCTGTATCTCCTTGATTAAGGCTGAAGACCTTGCTGAAATGGTCAGCGGCCTGCTTGGACCTGTAATGGGTGATATTTTAAAAAAATAAAAAAGGAGGTTTTACTATGAAGGAGCTACAGATTAAAAATATGGTAAGGAATAGTTATGCCAAAATAGCCATGAGAAAAGGTTCTTGCTGTGGTAATACTGCCTTAGCTGATGATATCAGTAAGGGTGTGGGTTATTCAGAGAATGAACTTAACACAATCCCTGAGGGCGCAAACCTTGGCCTTGGGTGCGGTAATCCTGTTGCCCTCGCAACTTTGAGAGAAGGGGAAACAGTTCTTGACCTCGGCTCAGGCGCTGGAGTTGACTGTTTTCTTGCTGCTGAAAGAGTTGGTAAGAACGGTAAAGTTATTGGCATAGATATGACGCCAGAGATGATTAAGAAGGCAAGGGAAAATGCCAGAAAGGGTAATTATGGAAATGTAGAGTTCAGACTCGGAGAGATTGAAAATCTTCCGGTTGATGATGATTCTGTTGATGTGGTCATCTCAAACTGTGTCATCAATCTTTCGCCCGATAAAAGCAAGGTCTTTCTGGAGGCCTTCCGGGTCTTAAAACAAGGGGGCAGGCTGATGATATCTGATATTGTTTTATTGAAAGAGCTTCCGGATTTCATAAAAGACTCTATTGAGGCATATGTTGGTTGTGTTTCAGGGGCAACGATAAAGAACGAATATATAGAGACTATAAAAGCAGCAGGTTTTCAGGAGGTTAAAATAATTAGTGAGACCTCTTTCCCTATTGAGTGTATGGCTAATGACCCGACTGCAAAGGCTATTATAGAGGGTCTAAAAATATCACCTGAAAAGGTAAAGGAAATTGCAAGCTCAGTTGTAAGCATAAAGGTTTATGGGGTAAAACTTGTTAGTGTAGTGCCTCATAAATAGCTATCCTTCGCTGCTCCGCAGCTAAAGACCCTGACTTTGCTTGAACAATACGACAAAGAAAAACTTTTATTGATTAAAAAAGCAAAAGGCAGATTTGTTTTAAAATACGAAGATGCTATACAAATTATTTAAGAGATAAAATATGAAAGAGGGGACAGGCGCTTTTGTTCTGACTTGCAAAGCTCAGCTAAAAAACTTGCTTTGATTTTTCATCAAAATCTGATAGACTATAATTAAGACTTAATTTTAACCATAAGGAGGAAAGAATGAAACTGAGCACAGCAGTCAAACCCATAAGCCATATTAAATCCCACGCATCGGAGGTAATCACCGAGATAACTGAAACCGGTAATCCGGTTGTCGTAACCGTCAACGGAGAGGCGCGTGTAATAATTCAAGACATAAAGGAATATGAAAAAGACCGCGAAAGCGTGGCTATGCTGAAGATATTGGCAATGGGAAAAAAGAACATGCTTGAAGGCATGCACAAACAAATTCATCAGGCATTTGGCGAGCTAAAAAAGAAAATACGCTTCGCCGGGAAACCATGAAATACGAAGTCCGTATTGTTAATGTTGCGATAGACGACCTTTATGCAATCTGCCGGTATGTGGCAAATAATGACTCACCGGAAAAGACCGATCATCTGCTTGACAACATACAAAAGGCCGTCTTGTCTTTAGAAACAATGCCTGCACGGGGTAATCACCCGCCTGAGATGCAACGGTGGGGAATATTTGATTTCAGGGAGATATTTTTCAAACCCTACCGCATCATATATGAAATCAGAGATAACGTTGTTTTTATTCATGCTGTTCTGGACGGCAGGCGCAATTGCGAAGACCTTTTACAACAACGGCTTCTGAGAGCATTATGAACAAGGCTTTTCCAATTTTTTGCCTCCTTTTTCCCATGCTAACCACATTCAACATATTTGACGGTTTGAATGAAGCGCAGAAAATATAGGATTATTTTAGTCTTATGAAGGCGATTGTTTTTGATAAAAAGCTGAGGCTTGCTCAGGATTATCCTGTGCCAAAGCCTGAAAAGGGTGAAGCCCTTATTAAGGTTCACGTGGCCGGTATCTGCAACACTGATATGGAAATCACAAAAGGGTATATGGGTTTTAAAGGGATAATCGGGCATGAGTTTGTTGGTGTTGTTGAAAAAATAAATAGCAGGAAAATAGGACTCCTTGGGAAAAGGGTTGTTGGTGAGATTAACTGCGGATGTGGGATTTGCGAGTATTGTCTGAAGGGGTTGAAAAACCACTGCCATAGGAGAAAGGTGCTCGGCATCTTGAATAAAGACGGCGCCTTTGCTGAATACATCACCCTGCCATTAGAAAATCTCCACAAAGTCCCTGAAAATATCAGCGATGAAGAGGCTGTCTTTACAGAGCCATTAGCAGCAGCCTTTGAGATTACACGGCAGATTAAGATAAAGTTAGAGGATAAAATCCTTGTGATGGGCGATGGAAAGCTCGGGCTTCTCATATCTTTTGTCATGAAGCTCTTTAATCCAGATGTAACCATCGTTGGCAAGCACAAAGATAAACTAAGGATTGCTAAAAGGCAAAATATAAAAACAATTCTGCTTGATAAGCTGAAAATACAAAAAAGCTATGACATAGTTGTTGACTCAACAGGCTCTGCAAATGGTTTTGATTTGGCATTAAGGCTTGTAAAACCGCGGGGTATTGTTGTATTAAAAAGCACAGTTGCAGAAGGAAGGGCTATAAACCTTGCGCCTGTTGTAATTGATGAGATTACAATCATCGGCTCGCGCTGCGGACCGTTTAAGCCTGCCTTAGAGGCCCTGTCAAAAAGGCATATTAATGTTGCCCCTCTTATAACAAAAATATTCAAATTTGATAAAGCAACAGAGGCATTTGACAAGGCGAAGGAAAGGGATTCACTTAAGATTATAATTGATTTTAGATAAACAAATCTGCCTTTATGATATAAGTCATAACAATATCTCCCCGTTTCTTATATACTTATTATTAAAATAAGTCTAAAGAAGAGGCATTTCAAAGATAAAAATGGATATGGAAAATTATTTAAATAAAAACATTAAAGAGATTATCAATCAATTTCCAAAGATAGCTGATATCCTAAATGAGTATGATATTGCTTGCGCGCCATGCAATGTCGGCACCTGCCTTTTAAAGGATGTTGTTGAGGTTCATAATCTTTCTGCTGAAGCAGAGCATGAGCTGCTGAAAAAGATTGCCACGATTATTTTCTCTGGCAAATCGGTTGAGATACCCAAGATAAAAAGAAAGGTTGCGCATGCAGCAGGACAGATAAAGTATTCACCGCCAATAAAAAAGCTGGTGGATGAGCATGTATTTATAAAAAAGCTTCTTGCGGCAATACCTGTAATGCTTGAATCAATAGATGTGTCCCATGCAGAGGACAAACAGATTATCCTTGACAGCATTGACTTCATCCGCTCCTATGCTGATAAATACCATCATGCAAAAGAGGAGGCTCTACTCTTTAAAAAATTTGAGGACATTGAGATTATAAAGGCAATGCTTGAGGAGCATGATATTGGAAGGGGTCATGTTAAGGCAGTAATTGAGGCAGTTGAAAAAAAGGACAATCAGAAAATAATAGAGCGCCTTACTGCATACAGGGAGCTTTTAAAAGACCATATAAAGAAAGAGGATGATCTCCTCTATCCATGGCTGGACAAAAACCTTTCTGTTTCAGAGATTGGCGAGTTGTTTACCAAATTCAGCGGTATTGATAAGCAATATGAGGCTGCCTCTCAAAAGTATGAGGGGTTTGCAAATAAAATAGAAGAAAAAATTCAAAACAAGGAGGTATTGCAAAATGATTGAAGGATGCCCGGGTTCAAAGACAATGGATTTAAGGGAAAAGGAGGCACAGGAAGGAGGAGAATCTATAAAGGTAGGCTCACAGCTTAGGCAGTGGCCTATACAGATGCACCTGATTTCTCCGACTGCGCCGTATTTTCATGGCGCTGATGTGGTATTGGTTGCTGACTGCGTTGCCTATGCCTTTGGAAATTTCCATAATGATTACTTAAAGGGAAAGTCTATTGGCATAGCATGTCCAAAGCTTGATTCAGAGCAGGAGATTTACGCTGAAAAGATTAAGGGCTGGATTGATGATGCTAAGATTAATACACTTACTGTCCTGATTATGCAGGTGCCATGCTGCTCAGGCTTAGTCGGATTAGCCAAGCAGGCTGCCGAATCTGCAAGCAGAAAGGTGCCTATTAAATATATTGTAGTTGGTGTGCAAGGCGAAATCCTGCAGGAAGAGTGGCTGTAAAACTACTGCCTCTCTGTCCCTGCCTGTCGGTCAGCCGAGAGGCAGGGACAGAGAGGCGATATAGAGGTATAAAGGGGGAATATCAGTCAATAATATTTTTTCAAGTCCTTGTTTCTACTTTTCACCTGCGAGGTCTTTTGCTAAATTTGCTACCTCGTCAGAAATCCAATACCCTTGACTTCTCAATTCATCAATAAGCAATCCAATA
>JAHFEP010000320.1 GCA_023248415.1 Nitrospirota bacterium | reverse complement strand
GGGTAAGACATGGTTCAGGGTGCCTGAGACCATTAAGATAAATATAAAAGGAAAGTTTAAAAAAGGTGTTTATGCAAAGGATTTGATTTTATATATCATCGGCAAGATAGGTGCAGACGGCGCTACATACAAGGCATTAGAATTTACAGGCCCTGCAGTAAAGGCAATGTCTATCTCAGAGAGGCTTACGCTTTGCAACATGGCTGTTGAGGCAGGCGCAAAGACAGGTGTTGTAGCATCTGATGAAAAGACAAAGGCATATCTAAAGGCTGATGGAAGGCTGAAAAAATACCGCAAGATTGAATCAGATAAAGATGCAGTATATGAGCAGGTTATTGAAATAGACGCTGCCAGGCTTTCACCTCTGATTGCATTTCCGCACACAGTGGACAATGTAAAGGATGTAAAAGAGGCTAAAGGAATAAAGGTAGACCAGGTCTTCATAGGCACATGCACAAACGGCAGGCTTGATGATTTAAAGATAGCAGCAAGGATTTTAAAAGGCAAAAAGAGAAACCCAAATACAAGGCTTATAATTACACCCGCATCAAAGGATGTTTTTCTGCAGGCAGACAAGGCAGGATATATCCGAACCTTCATAGAGGCAGGCGCAGCAGTAACATCTGCTGGCTGCGGGCCATGTGTCGGCGTTCATGCAGGCATACTCGGAGACAACGAGGTCTGCCTTTCAACACAGAACAGAAACTTCAAAGGCCGAATGGGGAATCCCGAAGGCCAGATATTCCTCTGCTCTCCAGCAACAGCAGCAGCAAGCGCCATTGCAGGCGAGATTGTTGACCCGAAGAAGTATTTATAATAAATGGTGTTTCTTCAGATAATCTCCTCTCCACTTGCGGGAGAGGGATAGGGGTGAGAGGGCTGTTGTTATCTCCTCTTCTGCACTTCGCCAACCATTGGCACAAAGGCAACACCTGTTATATGCTCAACCCTTAGGTCATCACCTTTAATCTTTGTTACAAGCGTTAGTGTCTGATAATATGTTGTGCTGCCGAGCGGGATAACAAGCCTGCCGCCGTCTTTGAGCTGTTTGATTAATGGCGGCGGGATATGGTTTGCAGCAGCAGTTACAATAATTGCATCAAAGGGCGCATTTTCTTCCCAGCCAAAATAGCCGTCTGCATCCTTGACCATAATATTTTTATAGCCAAGCTCTTTTAGTTTTGCAGATGCCTGTTCTGCAAGCCCCTTTCTTATCTCTATTGTATAAACCTTGTCTGTTATCTCTGCCAAAACTGCTGCCTGATAACCAGAGCCTGTGCCAATCTCAAGCACCTTTTCACCCGGCTTTATTTTTAAGACCTGCGTCATCAAAGCAACAATATAAGGCTGTGAGATAGTCTGTCCCTCTGCAATTGGCAGGGGATGGTCATTATAAGCCGATTTCTGCTGGCTCTTATCAACAAAAAGATGCCTTTGCACCTTTCCCATTATTCTCAGGACAGTCGTGTCATTAATATCCCTTCCCTTCAAATCCTGCTCAACCATTTTGTTTCTTGCTTTTGCAAAAGGGTCATCCTCTGCAAGAACAGGGAGGATGGTGAGGTGAAGGAAAATAACGATATAAAAAAGTCTTTTCATAATTTTATTGCATTTAACGAAAAATATTTAATAAACTTCAATGGATTTGATGTTTTGAAATCATTTATTATAAAACCAGAATCACGCAAATATTGAGCAAACTGCTCTGCAGTAAACATATATCTATAAGGATGGTCTAACAAAATTTTCCATAATCTGCCTACACCTTTGGAAAAACTGTCAATTGACACTTCTTCAAGAATTAATTCACCATTACTCTTTAATACTCGCTTTATTTCCTTGATGCAATCTTTCCAATTGGGTATATGATGAATTATTCCGAAATCAAATACGGCATCAAAATAGTCTTGCGGGAATTCCAGTTTTGAAGCATCCATTACTTTAAATGTAATAGACGAGTCCTTATTTCGGGACTTAGCTATATTAATCATTTTATCATCAAGATCAATTGCGACAATAGTTTTAGGGTTAAAGTATTTTTTTATCAATTTCGCTCCATTGCCATTGCCGCAGCCTATTTCCAATGCTGTTTCAATGTTTTTCAGATTGGACATATTGCGTAATATTTTAAGTTCATATTTCTCTTGAATTACCGCTCTCAATGGATTGTTCACAAGCATGAACTCAATCTTGTTCAATTTCATTTTTTCTTTTCCCTCATCATTGGATTTGGCATAGCATTGGGAACAACAGGCTGCTGCTTGTCTAAGTGCCTAACTGTCTTACTGTTATCTTTATAAATTGTCTCCGTTATTGTCAATTTTTGTATCTACACCAATGTTATGAATAATTAGTGGTAATGTCAAGAAGTTTAGTGCAGCTATCACCTAAGCAAGAAAATTATCAAAAATATAGATTGCATGTAATCCCAAAATGATAATGTCCTGTTTAGCCAAGATAGAAATGTCCTATTCTTAAGGATGCTATACTGCCCTATTTAAAAGGAGGGCATAATGGCAGGAAAGGACATTATC
>JAHFEP010000151.1:5576-7064 GCA_023248415.1 Nitrospirota bacterium | reverse complement strand
TTTTTAATGCAGCAGCAGTATTACAAAAAAGAAAAATAGCAGGCATATATCATAAGATGCTCCTTCCAAACTACGGGGTATTTGATGAAAAGAGATATTTTAAAGAGGGTGATGAATACAAGGTATTCTCTTTGAATGATTTAAATTTTGGGATAACGATTTGTGAGGATGTCTGGTTTGAGGATGGACCTGTTAGAATCCTCTCCTTTGCAGGTAATGCTGAAATTATTATAAACATAAATTCCTCTCCATATCACCTTGGCAAATGGCGTCTTAGGGAAACCATGTTAATGGATAGGGCGAAAAATAGCAAGGTTGCCATTGCCTACAATAATATGGCAGGCGGTCAGGATGAGCTTGTCTTTGACGGCAACGGGATGTTTCTAAATGTAAAGGGAAATGTAATAGAGAGGGGCAGGCAGTTTGAAGAAGACCTTGTAATTGCTGATATAGATATAGATAAGATTAGAAGCCAGAGAAAAGGGGAAAGATGGCAGAAGAAAAAGAGGATGTTTCAGGTATATAAAAAGAGAGTTAAGGTAATCCAGCTTCAAGAACAAAAAGATATAAAAAGGCCTCTTATAAAAAAAGAAAAGATAGAGCCGCTCTCCCAGGAAACAGAGGTTTATAATGCACTTTTGCTCGGCACAAGAGATTACACAAAGAAGAACGGTTTTAAGAAAGTATTGATTGGCTTGAGCGGCGGCATTGATTCTGCCTTAACAGTTTTAATTGCAGTAGATGCCATTGGAAAAGAGAATGTTGTTGGCGTCTTTATGCCGTCAATGTATACATCAAATGAAAGCAAAGAGGATGTTGAGATACTTTCTAAGAACTTAGGGATTAAATTAATAACTGTTCCGATAACAGAAACATATAATAACTATATAAGCTCATTGGCAGCAACATTTAAGGATTTAAGAACCGATGTGACAGAGGAAAATATTCAGGCAAGGATAAGAGGAAATATCCTCATGGCCATTTCAAATAAATTTGGATGGCTTGTGCTGACAACTGGCAATAAGAGCGAGATGAGCGTTGGATATGCAACATTATACGGCGACATGGCAGGCGGCTTCGCAGTAATTAAGGATGTGCCAAAGACAATGGTGTATAGGCTCGCAAGACACAGAAATACGCAAAACGAGGTGATACCTGAAAGGGTTATTAAAAAAGAGCCAACAGCAGAATTGCGGCCTGGCCAGAAGGATGCAGATTCGCTTCCGCAATATGAGATATTAGACCCGATTTTACAGGCGTATATTGAAGAGGATAAATCCTTCAGCGATATAATAGCAATGGGCTTTGATATGGCAACTGTTAAACGTGTAATTGATATGGTTGACAGGAGCGAATACAAAAGAAGGCAGTCGCCTCCTGGAATAAAGATTACGCCAAAGGCGTTCGGCAAAGACAGAAGGATGCCGATAACTAATTGGTATAAATCTACTAATTAAAGAGAGGGGGGACAGGGGGACAAGAAATGCA
>JAHFEP010000151.1:0-5476 GCA_023248415.1 Nitrospirota bacterium | reverse complement strand
CAGTCGCCTCCTGGAATAAAGATTACGCCAAAGGCGTTCGGCAAAGACAGAAGGATGCCGATAACTAATTGGTATAAATCTACTAATTAAAGAGAGGGGGGACAGGGGGACAAGAAATGCAGATTTGATTTTACAGAAAAAACAAAGGAGGATATTAGTTATGAAAGTTAAAGATGTGCTGGATTTGGCAAAAAAGAATAATGTTCAGGTTGTTGACTTAAAATTCATTGATATGCCGGGGTTATGGCAGCATTTTACCATTTCAATGAATGAATTTGGGGAAGGCCTTTTTGAAGAGGGCATAGGATTTGACGGCTCAAGCATAAGGGGATTTCAGGCAATAAATGAGAGCGATATGCTCCTCTTTCCTGATCCTGCTTCTGCATTTATAGACCCGTTTTCAGCAGTTCCTACATTAAGCCTTACTTGCAATGTTAAAGACCCTATCACAGGCCAGGCATATTCAAGGGATCCTCGTTACATTGCACAGAAGGCAGAAAAATATTTAAAAGGCTTGGGTATTGCAGATATAAGTTACTGGGGGCCAGAACTTGAATTCTATATCTTTGACGATGTAAGATTTGAGCAGAGCTACAACAAGGGAATGTATATGGTTGATTCAAAAGAGGGCTTCTGGAACTCAGGAAAGGATGAGAATCCAAACCTAGGCAATAAGATTAGATATAAAGAGGGATACTTCCCTGTGCCGCCGATGGACAGCCTTCAGGACATCCGTAATGAGATGCTCCTTACACTTGAGAAGGTTGGCATCAATATTGAGGTTCATCACCATGAGGTTGCAACTGCAGGCCAGTGCGAGATTGATATGAAGTTTGATACACTTACAACCATGGCAGACAAGGTAATGAAGTATAAATATGTTGTAAAGAATGTTGCAAGAAAACATAATAAGGTAGTAACCTTTATGCCAAAACCCATATTTATGGACAACGGCTCAGGCATGCATGTTCATCAGAGCCTCTGGAAGAACAACAAGAACCTATTCTTCAAGCTCGGCGGCTATGGCGATGTCAGCGAAATGGCGCTCCACTACATCGGCGGCCTTCTTAAGCATGCGCCAGCCCTTTGCGCATTTATTGCGCCAACAACAAATTCATACAGAAGGCTTGTTCCTGGCTACGAAGCGCCAATTAATCTTGTCTATTCACAGAGAAACAGGTCTGCATGTGTAAGGATTCCAATGTACTCAAAGAGTGAAAAATCAAAGAGGATTGAGTTCAGGACGCCGGACCCAAGCTGCAATTCATACCTTGCCTTTGCAGCAATGCTTATGGCTGGTTTAGACGGAGTTCAAAACAAGATTGAACCTCCAAAGCCAATAGACAAAGACCTGTATGAGCTTGAGCCAGAAGAGGCAGAGAAGATTAAGCACCTTCCAGGCTCGCTTGATGTAGTCCTTGATGCCTTAGAAAAGGATCACGACTTCATGTTAAAGGGTGATGTATTTACAAAGGACTTAATTGAGACATGGATAGGCTATAAGAGGGCAAAAGAGGTAGACGCCATCAGGCTCAGGCCGCATCCTTATGAATTCGCATTATATTTTGATATATAATTACTATCTCAGTAGGGGCGATTCATAAATCGCCCCTACAAAATTTCTTTTTTTGCCATATTCCTTTCCTTTTAAATTCTTTTTTTTATGTGATACAATAAATATGAAGTTTGTTCTGCAAAGGGGTGCCTTTAATGTCCAAAAAACGCTTAAGCCCTGCTGACCTCCTATTAGCGCCTGAACTTTCTGAAAAAGAGATAAAGGGTGTTTATAAGAGATACAGCTTTGAGGATGCAGAAAAGGCGGATAAAAATCTTCAGGTAATAGCAAAAGATCCTTATATAAGAAAGCTCCTCTCAGAGATTATAGAGCCGCTTTTTAATATGTTCAAAGACTCCCCTGACCCTGATATGGCATTGAATAATCTTGAGCGCTTCTGCAGTGCAGTATTTGATTTAAGAATCCTTATTTCCCAATTAAAGGCAAATCCAAAGGTTCCCTTTCTATTAGTAAACCTCTTCAGCACAAGCCAGTTCCTGTCAGATATACTTATAAGAAATCCCGAATACCTCTGGTGGCTGATTGAAGAGAGGGCAGTAGATACATCCAAAAACAGAGATAACTTAATTAAAGAATTAAGGGCAAATATATCAGTTCTTTCATCCTTTGAGAAGAGATTGAATGCAATGCGAAGATTCAGGCGAAGGGAGATATTGAGGATAGGCTTAAAGGATATTCTCGGATATGAAGATGTTGTTGAAGTAACAAAAGAGCTTTCTTATTTAGCTGACAGCCTTCTTCAAATAGCATACGAGATATGCCTTGAGGAGCTGATTAAAAAATATGGAAGACCAATGTTTAAAGATGCTGATGACAATTTAAAAGAGGCTGGCTATGCAATTATTGGAATGGGAAAACTTGGTGGAGAGGAGCTTAATTTCAGCTCTGACATTGACCTGATATTTGTCTATGATGAAGATGGAGAGACAGAGGGTATTTTAAGATATGATGAAAAGCTCAATATTGTTTCCAATAATATATTTTTTATAAAACTCAGTGAATCAATAATCAATGCAATAACAGAAATTACAGATGAAGGTTACTGCTACAGGATAGATATGAGGCTGAGGCCTGACGGCAAGGTCGGAGCGCTTGCACGTTCTTTAATGAACACTGAAGTTTATTATGAATCATGGGGCGAGACATGGGAGCGGCAGGCATTAATAAAGGCACGGTTTTGTGCTGGCATGGAGGATGTTGGCAGGAGATTTGAGGAGATGATAGAGCCATTTGTCTACAGAAAGTATTTAGACTATGCTGCAATATCAGAGATAAAGCATACAAAAGAGAGGATTGATGAGGTAATTGGCGCAAGGGGCGAAAGGTTTAAGCAGGTAAAATTGGGGCACGGCGGCATAAGGGAGATTGAATTCATTGTTCAGGCTTTGCAATTGATTTATGCAGGTAGAAATCGTGATTTGAGAGAAAAGAATACGCTTAAAGCATTACATAAGCTGAACAACTATAATTATTTGAAAAACAAGGATATTAGTTGCCTGATTTCTGCCTACAAATTTCTGAGAATGGTTGAGCACAGGCTCCAGATGCTTTATGAATTTCAAACGCACACATTGCCAAAGGATAAGACTGAAATTTTAAAATTGGCAAGGAGGCTCGGATACAAAGGCGATAAAGTAGATTCATTTGAGAAGGATTATAAGAAGCTCACAAAGGAGGTCAGGAGAATTTTTGAGGGCTTCTTTTATGAAAAGAAGAAAACAAAGGGGCATAAGATACCAGTTGAGGCTAATCTGATACTTCTTCCAGATATTGCTATTGATGTTGTGAGGCCTCTCCTATCTAAATATGGTTTTTTAGATATTGAAAGGGCGTATAAAAACATCATGCGGTTAAGGGGAAGAGAGGAAGCGCCTCTTACAGTAAAGACAAAAAATCTGCTATCAAATCTGATGCCATCGCTCCTTTCTTTTATATCAAAATCACCTGATCCTGATGCTGCGCTAAATAATTTTGAAAGGTTCTTATCAAAGTCAAATATGAAGGAGGCATATTTTAAAGTTTTTTCACAGCATCCTTATATATTGGAACTTCTTACAATGCTTTTTGGCAGCAGCCAGTTTCTCTCTGATATTTTGATTAAATCTCCTGAATTGTTTGATGGTTTGGTTGCAACGGATATATTGAATGTCAAAAAGACGAAGGAACAGATGATCGAGGACTTCAAAAATGCACCCCTTACTCTAACCCTCTCCCCAGAGGGGAGAGGGGAGGGTGAGGGGGAAAAAGATTTCTTAAACAGACTAAGACGCTATAAAAACGGCGAATTGATAAAAATAGGCATCAGGGATATCCTTAATTTTTCTGACATTGAAACAACCTTTGAAGAGCTTTCTGATCTGGCTGATGCAACGATTCAGTTATTATTAGAATTTTGTGTTAGTAATCCCCCTATATCCCCCTTTAATAAAGGGGGACAAAAGGGGGATTTAGAAAAGGGTGGGGAGGGAGAGGTTAAATTTGCCATAATCGGCCTTGGCAAGTTCGGCGGAAGGGAGGTCGGCTATGGCTCTGACCTTGATATTATCTTTGTTTATTCCATACCAGAGAGCGACAATCCCCTGCATGTTTTTAAGCTCTGTGAAATGATTATTGATGCCTCATCAACAATGACAGAGGACGGTATACTATATAAGATAGACCCGAGACTAAGGCCATTAGGCAAGGATGGTCCACTGGCAATGGATTTGGATGCATATAAAAGATATTTTAAAGAGTGGGCCCAGTTATGGGAGAGGCAGGCATATATAAAGGCAAGATATATTGCAGGGGACACAGAGCTTGCAGGAGATTTCATAAGGCTTAGCTATGAATTTGTGTATTCATCACCTATTACTGACAATGATGTTGCAGAGATTAACAGGATTCGCAGGCGTATGATAGATGAATTAATTAAACCAACGGATTATGACAGGCATATAAAATTGAGCGCTGGCGGTATTGTAGACATAGAATTTATTACGCAGATTCTTCAATTAAGATACGGATATGATGCTCAAGATATCAGAGACGCAAATACATCAGATGCCTTAAGGTCTTTAATGGAAAAAGGTTATATATCAGAGATAGACTATTATAAGTTGTTTGAGGCATACCATTTTCTAAGACTTATTGAGAGCAGATTGAGGATTGTAGAGGATATGTCTCTTGATATATTGCCGTCTGAAAAAGACTCGTTAGAGAGATTTGCAAGACGTGCTGGCTACAAAGGAAAGGTTATTGGAAACAGGCTGATTAAGGACTTCAGAACTAAAATGAAGACTGTTAAGGGGATTTATGATAAAATAATAAAAAAGGTGTCATTCCGCACTTGATGCGGAATCCAGTCCTTCGACAAGCTCAGGATGCATGGTGAGCTTCTCCCTCATGGTGAGCCTGTCGAACCATGGATTCCCGCTCAAAAACGTTGCGGGAATGACATATCAGAAATATACAGAACTGTTAGGGACAGCACAATAGGGGAAAAATGTCTTTGATTAACCGTATAAAAACAGACCTTAAATTAAAACTCTTTTCCTTTTTTCTGTTTATTGGGATTCCTATCTTAATTATGGGAATGGCCTTAACTTATTATAATGTAACAAAGAACCTTAAGGCATCCATTGGCAGAAGATTTCAGGAAATAGCCCAGCAGACTGCTGATAAAACATCATTCTTTATTGACCGTGAATTTCAGAAATTACAGCTCCTTTCTGGCAATAACAAATTGATTGATGAGGTTAATGCTATTAATGAGATTAAATCTGATAAATTAACATCAAATCTCCAGTCAAAAGGGATTTCATCAGACCTCTTAATCATGCTAAACCAATTTCTTACAAATAATAAGGATGAGTATAAGAATATAATTATAACAGATAAAAAGGGAAGATTGATTGCCTC
>JAHFEP010000150.1 GCA_023248415.1 Nitrospirota bacterium | reverse complement strand
TAGAACAGGGAAGGTAAGTTTTAAATCCTTTATAAAGGGCTCCACCTTTGCTATATCCCTGTCAATGCTTACTGCAATCATCTCAAAATCCTTTCCCTTCATGGCCTTGTATAAAAGCTCCATTGAGGGCATCTCTTCCTTGCACGGTTTGCACCATGTTGCCCAGAAGTTTAAAAAGACTACCTTGCCCCTATAATCAGAGAGCTTAAGAGATTTCTTGCTCAAGTCTTTCAGCTCAAAATCAGGCGCTGCGCCCCCTATTACAACAGGTTTATAACTCTCAAAATTCTTCCATTCATAATAGATTATACCGGCAATGATTATTAATACAACAGCAGCAATGATTCCGTACTTTTGTCCGCTGTTTTTTTCAGCTTGTTCTTCCATCAACTCCTCCTATCTTGTCGCTTTGCTCTATTTTTCAACTTACAATTTTCACTACGCATAAGCATGCAGCCCTGGCAATATAAAGCTCACACCCCAGTATGTGAATATTACTGCAAGAAAACCTATTATGGCAAACACGGCTGTTTTTACTCCCCTCCAGCCATGTGTTACCCTTGCGTGCAGGTAGCCTGCGTATATCAGCCACACAATGGCAGACCATGTCTCTTTCGGGTCCCAGCTCCAGTATGTGCCCCATGCATAATTTGCCCAGACAGCGCCTGTGATAACCCCGATTGTTAAGAATGGGAAGCCCCATGCAATGGATTTATAATTAAGGTCGTCAAGTATATTTAAATCAGGGAATCTTAACAAAAACTTTTTTAATCCGCTATCCGAAGATTTCTTCTCCACCCAATTTTTTAAAAGATACATGATGCTTATGCCAAAGGATATGGCAAATGCCGCATAGCCGATAAAGGTGGTTGTAACATGCACCTCAAGCCAGAGGCTCTGGAGAGCTGGGTTTAATGGGTCAATATTCTGATAACGATACGGAAGAAGCCAGATAATGGTAAGTATTGAAAAGAAGACTATACTCATTACAAATGTGCCGATAATTCTGAACTTATATTTGAACTCCATCATTAAATAACCTAAAACCGTCGCCCATGTAAACAGGAGCATGGATTCATAAAGGTTCGCAAATGGCGCATGGCCTGCTTCGTATGCACGGTATCCCAAAGCCAATGTATTAGTTATAAATCCGGCAACTGCTGTTACAGTGCCAAGTTGTCCGAGCGTATTATTTTTATAAAAGAGGCCGTAAAATATATAAAATGCACACGAGGCTAAATAAAGCCAAAAGGTAACATCCACCCATAAAAAGGAATTAATCATCTATATCCTCCTATTTCTCAATCCTGTTTAGTTCATTAATTAGATTGGAGAAATCCTTATCAAAGTTAATCTTGTTTTTGTTGGCATTTCCGCCAACATATATATCCACCTTATTATTCTTATCAACAATCTTTACCCATATCCTTTTATGAATAACAAAAAAGGAGAGGAAAAGCCCAAGTGTAAGAAGTGTGGAGCCGACCCATACTATATTTACACCCGGATCCCTTGTAATACTTAGGCCTGTATACTGCGGCGCCTGATAACCTGCTGCCTCAATGAAATATTTTGTGCTCTTATCTAAAAATGCCTCTGGGTATTTTGCAAAGACCCACGGCGCTGTTTTTAAAATACCTTTTTCGTAAACCTCTATCTGCATGGCAGGGTTATTGTGCTCTATGGATTTTGAAAATACCTCTTTACTTGCTGTATCATAAAAGAAGTCTGCAACAAATCCGATAATTTTTAGTTTTAGATTTGTATTCGGGACTTCAATCTCTTTTCCAAAATCTGCAATCACCTCTGCAACAAATTTCCCGGTTTCCCTCTCATATACAAAGAGCCTTGCCTTGTCTATCCTGTCCCATGCCTGGCCATAGCTGCTCTGATAAAACCAGATGCCTTTGTATCTTAATGGATCATTAACCTTTATAGTCTTTTTAAGAACATCCTTGCCATTATCAATAACAGTAAGGGTGCTAAAGAAACCCTTTGGCCTGTAATCATCATAATATTCTATCCAGAACTTATCAACCCTCAGTTCAAAGCCGCCTTCTTTAATATGTTTTGTCTCACCTTCAAAAATAGTTGCAAATCCCTTAAACCCCATAAAACTTCCTAAAATCGCACCAAGAAATATAATAAGCAGCCCTACATGTGTAATATCCGAGCCGATGCGGCCTATTGCGCCTCTATGTGCAAAGATAGATACATCAGAGCCTGTCTCTGCTGTCGTGACCTTATAGCCTTTCTTTCTTAATAGCCCGAAAACAGAATCTTTTATATGCTGCAGGCTCATATTATGATTTAATCTTGCGCTGTTTTTCTGCCTCAGGATTGCGTCCTCTGCCATAACCACGCTCTTGTCCCTGATAAGCCTCCACTTGGGCGGCAGCCTCCTGAAAAAGCAGACAGCAAGATTAACACTCAAAAGTATGAGTGTCAGCGAAAAATACCATGAGTGATATATATCAGTAAGACCTAATCCCCTAATAACGCCGTACCATTTATCACCGTATGCAGCAATATACATAGAAGGCTCGCGGTTCTGCTCAATCATAGTGCCGAATACAGAAAGTACGGCCAATATTATAAAGATAAAGATAGCCAGTTTAGGAGAGCTGAAGATTTCAATAAATTTATCCTCAACTGTCTCCCATGCACCCTTTCCTGCAGCTATCTTTCCCTCTGCCTTTTCCTCACCCATATACATTTCCTTTCCATCCTGCTTAAACAGCAGGGGCGGGGTTACCCCGCCCCTGCATTATATTTCATTACAAAAATTATAACATATAAATTTTGCTTGTGGCAATTGTTTTTCTATACGTTACCTGTTATTGAGACCGACCGAAGGGTGCGTGGCAATAATCCCCCTATTTCCCCCTTTACTAAAGGGGGATAAAAGGGGGATTAGAGATTGCTTCGCTACGCTCGCAATGACGCATTTGCTATTTCTTACGGCCTCTTTACCCCTGCATAGTCAGCAAGTGTTACATTTGTCTTATATGCCCTGTCCTTTACATAACCTAATGTCTTAATAAAATAATCAGGCTCTATCTTGCCTGGCATCATGGCTATTAGCGTCCCGTCTGACTCAAGAAACCATGTTGTCGGAACCTCTTTTACATTATAGTGGACAGCCAATTCTTTGTATCCCATCTTCCTGCCTTTATAGCTGGCCTCGCCCTGAATCTGTGCATCAACCATGATTGGAACAAATCCTTTTTTTATTAAACTCCTGACCTCTTCATTGCTGTATGTGTCCTCATCCATTTTTTTGCACCATTCGCACCAATGGGTGACAAAATTGATAATTACAAACTTGCCCTCTTTTTTGGCTTTTTCGATTCCTTCATCATAGCTGAGCCATTTTATGCTGTCCTTCTTGGCAAAACCTGTTCCTTTTGCGCCAAATATATAACCAAGGCCAAGTCCGAGTATTATAATAGCTGTCAAAATTATTAATTTACCCTTCATTATTTAAACCTTTCTAAAAATTTATTTGCCTCTTTGCCTATTGGCGATGCAGGGTCCATTGCAGCAGCCCTCTGCCAGGCCTTTCGCGCCTCTATTTTATTGTCCTTAGATATATACGCAAAACCGAGGCTGAGCCATACCCGCTGATACATGGGGTCTATCTTTGTCCCCTTTGCTAATTCAGAGATGGCGTCATCCATCTTTCCAATATAAAGATATGCCAAGCCAAGGTCGTTGATAGAGTCAATATCCTTTGGATTTAATTTAACAGCTTTTTTATATTCAGAAATCGCATCTTCAAACCTGCCATTCTCAAAATATATATCAGCAAGCCTGGCTACTGCCTCTGCATCATTTGGGTTTGCAGCTATGCGCTCTTTAAATATTTTTATTGCATCTTCAGCAGCAGCAGGCTGAGTCTTTTGTCCTGTTTCAGTCTTATGGCTGATTTGTTCAGACTTTCGGTTTGTGCCTAAAAAATAGCCTGCGCTAAGACCTATTATTAAAATGCCTGCAATGATTGCTGTTTTTATCCGCATCCCTAAACCCCCTCATCCTTCTTATCGCGGTCTGTAAAACTCCTTATCAATTACAGTTTTAATATCTGATATTTTATAGCCTGACTTGTGCAGCTCACCTGCACGAATCGCCTCATTGATGCATATATCGCAATTTGCGCCATGGTCATCTGTAAAGCAGGTCAGAAGGCTTTTATGGCCTAATCCTTCCTGGCAATAGCAGTAGCAAAAAAGCCCGTCTAAAACCTCTGGCATCTCCTGCGCTACTTTATATGCCTTTGCTGCATTGCCAAAGAAGAGGGCAGGGGAGAGTGTCGGCCTTGTCTCGCCGCCGCGCGGTGTATTCTTTGCAGCTTCGGCTGGCTTTGAAGAGCCGCTCAATTTAGAATAAAAATAGCCTCCACCAATAGCTATTACCAATATCACAACCGCTAATATATAAAAAGAGGTATTGCTGCTCTTTTTTATTTCATCAGTTTTAATTTCTTCTTTTTTTCTCTCAGACATCTGAGACCTCCCTTAAATTAAATTCCAAATGCCAAATAACACAGAATTCAGAATACTGTAGTCAGAATAGAAATAACTTTTCTTCTGTCTTCTGAATTCTGACTTCTGTATTCTGTATTCTATCTTTTTGAACTTTGAGCTTTGTCATTTGGCATTATCTTTTATATCATCAATTATCAGTATATGCGATGACCTGCAGTTTGTTGTGCCGAGGATTGGAAGCTTTGCTGCAAAGGATGGCAGGGTAAGCATCCCGACTAATACAACAACTATCAAAAAACTTACTGCGGATTTAAGAATAGAAAAATCAGGTGATTTGTCCATCTTTGGGTTTATCAGTCTGTGAATCCTTTCTGCAGGGGAACCCGGTTCCCATATTGCTGTTGGATTCAATATCAAATCATTCTTTGACCTTAAAAGTTTTATCAATGCGCTTGCAAGTTCCAATGGCTTTTTTGATGCAGCGACAGCAGCGTCATCGGCAGCCTTTTCCTTTGAGGATATAAAAAGCGCTTTTAAGTATCTGCTTAAGGGGATAAAGAAAAAGATATCGCTGATAAATGCAACAATAAGAAGCCTCAGAGGGTCATACTTTTTCATGTGATGCGCCTCATGAAGTATCACTGCCTTTAGCTCCTCATTCTTTAACCTTTTACAAAGGCTGGCAGAAAGATATACCCCTGGTTTAAACAACCCTATGGTAAAGGCATTGTGAGTCCTTATGTCATCAAAGATAACAATCCTTTTAAATAGTCCATCATCACTGATTAGTCTTTTAATCCTGCTGTAAACCGCTCCTTTTATTTTTAATGTTTCAAGCCTTTTTGCAAACCTCAGGCTTTTAGCAATGCTCAAAATCAATCTTGGCAATCCATTTAGAAGCCCAAGAAACAGGATGCCTATTCCAATCCATGGGATAATGGAATTGACCATTGCAAGATAGAGAAGGCAGTTTGATACAAGGTCAGGACAGCACTGAAGCGTATTTTTAAAAGTTAATGTAGGCTCAACAATGCGGTTTATGGAATAAAAAAGACCAAGTAATGCTATGCCTGCAATGAAGAATAGCATAGTAAAGGTAATCCCTGCTTTTCTGGATTGATAGTTAATCATCATCTTCTGTCCCCTTTTTTAATTTCCTTCTTTTTTTCTTCAATAAGGTTTGAGAGGTATTCTATCTGCTTTGGATCTATCTCTGTAAGGACATCAATAAAGGATGTAACTGCAGCCTGTGTATAGTTGCCGAGGATCCCCTTGATTACCTCCCTTGATATGCATTTTTCAAAGTCATTCTTTGAATAGACGGGCTTATAAAGGTAGCTATTTTTTTTTGGAGTTTTCTGAAGAATGCCCTTGTTTGCAAGCCTGCCCATTACTGTCATTACTGTGGTATATGCAATCTTTCTCTTTTTCTTAAGCTCAATAAAGACATCCCTTACAATGGCGTCTTCCCTCTTCCAGAGGACCTCCATAATCTCCTGCTCAAGCTCACCCAGCACCTGATTAAGGCCGTTTCTGTGCGGCTTGAAACTCGTTGCTACAAACTCCTGCATTTATACCTCCAGAATTAAGTATAACCAGTATATACTACAGCATGTAGTATGTCAAGAAGTTTGTTTGCATGATTAGCCGCATACATTTTTACTATGTATGCTATAATGGCTGTGAAATGATTGACGAAAAGCTAATGCATAATCTGATAGTTGATTATATTAAGCAGAAGTTTTCAAGGGAATATAATGACATAACAATCAATCCTTCGGGCAATCCTGATCTAACCCTTGCCAACCACGGACTTGTACTTGCAGTGGCAGAGGTAGAAACAGAGAACAGCATAACTTCGGAAAAGGCAGAGAAATGGAAGGCAATAGCAGAGAAGAACAAACTATTTCTGATAATTCCCAAGAATGCAAAGGTAAAGGCAACAGAGCTTCTCTGGCAGAAGGGGATTGGAGACAAAGTGGCAGTCGGGACTTATGAGATAGTAATAAACATGCCGTAGTTGAGTTCTAAGTGAATTCTGAAAATGTAAAATCTGAGGAGATGCAAAATATTGTAACAAAGATTAATCTCTGTTGAAAATTAAGGGTTGATGTATTATAATTTCATTAGGAGGTAAAAAATGGACTTTTTTACAATAGTGTTAAGAAAAAGCGGAAATTACTGGGTAGCTTTGTGCTTAGAAAATGGCGTCGTTGGGCAGGGGACTACAAAAGAAGTGCAATTGAAAAGCTTAAAGAAGCAATTGAGTCCTTTGAAGAAGTCTATAGAACTGAAGATAATATCTATGATGCACCTATCTCAATAAAAGAACTTCACGAATTTCTTGTAGTTGAAGGAAAAGAACCCACCAAAGAACATTATGAGCTAAGGGCAGTAAATGCCTAAAAACATCCCTTCCCTGTTCTCCGAATTTTCAGGCAATTTGGCTTTACTGATAATGAAATAGAAAAGCTTTTAACCAAATAAGAATCTATAGTTTTATAGAATAGATAAACCGGCAGTATTAATCAAGACCTTTTACTCCACAAGCAGCTCTTTAAAACAAGTATGCAGATGTTGTATGTATCTGCCACCCG
>JAHFEP010000026.1:17561-20725 GCA_023248415.1 Nitrospirota bacterium | reverse complement strand
ATATTCAGATTTCTTGACACTTTTGGCTAATTATGGTAGTTTTTGTAATATTTTTTGTATTTAAAATGGGGTGTTAATGTATCAACCTTCGTATGAAGATTTCTGCAAAAAGGCAAAAAAGGGCAATCTTGTTCCAGTATACAAAGAGATATTGGCAGACCTTGAGACGCCTGTTTCAGCCTTTTTAAAGATAGATGACGGCAAGTATTCCTACCTGCTGGAGAGTGTTGAGGGAGGCGAGAAATGGGGCAGGTATTCCTTTCTCGGAACCAGCCCCTTTCTCGTTATCAGGGCAAAGGACAGAAGAATTGAGATTATCAGAAATGGCAAAAAGAGTCTCTTTGATACAGATGAGAATCCGCTCCTGCTTTTAAAAAAGCTCATAAGAGAATATAAGCCTGTGGCAATTGATGGGCTTCCGCCGTTCTTTGGCGGCGCAGTAGGCTATCTGGCCTATGATATGATAAGACACTTTGAGGATATTCCTTTAAAGAAGAGGAACTCCCTTGAGCTTCCTGACCTTGTCTTTCTTTTTACAGATACCTTGCTGATTTTTGATAATATAAGGCAGAGAATCAAGGTTGTATCTAATGCCCTAATTAAAGAAAAGGGAACGAAAAAGGCTTATAATGATGCAAAAGCAAAGATTGATGGTATAATAGAGAGATTAAAAAGACGGGCTGTTGATAAAGGGCAAAGGAATATAAAAAAAGATATACGGTTATCCTCAAATTATACAAAAAAGGGTTTTGAAAAGGCAGTTGAAAAAAGCAAGGAATACATAAAGGCAGGCGATATATTTCAGGTAGTCCTTTCACAGAGATTTAACACAGGATTAAAATCAGAGCCGTTCAATGTGTACAGGGCATTGAGGGCTGTTAATCCATCTCCTTATATGTTTTTTCTGCGGCTTGGGGAATTTTCCATGGCAGGGTCATCGCCTGAGGTATTAGTTAGATGCGAAAATGAAGAGATAACATTAAGGCCGATTGCAGGAACAAGAAAAAGGGGCAAGACAGCAGAAGAGGACAAGGCATTGGAAAAGGAATTATTGGCAGACCCAAAAGAGAGGGCAGAGCATATAATGCTTGTTGACCTTGGCAGGAATGATGTTGGACGGGTATCTGAAATGGGTAGTGTGAATGTTGATGAGCTGATGGTAATTGAGAGATATTCCCATGTAATGCACATTGTCTCAAATATAAAAGGCAGGCTTAAAAAAGGGTTGGATGCCTTTGATGTTATAATGGCATGTTTCCCTGCTGGCACAGTCTCTGGCGCGCCAAAGATAAGGGCAATGGAGATTATAGATGAGCTTGAGCCGACAATGCGCGGGCTATATGCAGGCGCTGTTGGATATTTCAGTTTCTCAGGAAATATGGATACATGCATAAATATCAGGAGTGTTATAATGAAGGATAAGACCGCATATATCCAGGCAGGTGCAGGCATTGTTGCAGACTCTGTTTCTTCAAATGAATACCAGGAGACTTTAAATAAGGCAAAGGCTATGGTCAAAGCAATAGAGATGGCAGAAGGCGGGTTAATATGCTCTTGATGATAGATAACTATGATTCCTTTACATACAACCTTGTCCAGTATCTTGGAGAATTAGGTGAGGATATCCGTGTATTCAGAAATGATAAACTAAAGATAGAGGACATTGTAAAACTCAATCCTGACAGGATTGTTATTTCACCAGGGCCATGCACGCCTAAAGAGGCAGGCGTCTCTGTTGATGTAATAAAATATTTTGCAGGAAAGATTCCGATGCTCGGTGTATGCCTTGGACATCAGGCAATTGGCGAGGCTTTCGGCGGAGAGATTGTGCGCGCCGAGAGGCTTATGCACGGAAAGATATCATTGATATATCACGACGGCAAGACCATTTTTGAAGGCATACCAAATCCATTTGAGGCAACAAGGTATCATTCCCTGATTATAAAAAGGGAGACCCTTCCTTCATGCCTTGAGATATCAGCAGAGACTAAGGAAGGGGAGATTATGGGTGTGAGGCACAAGGAGTTTAAAGTAGAGGGTGTGCAGTTCCATCCAGAATCTATTTTGACAAAGGTTGGCTTGGATATTTTAAGGAATTTTTTGAAGATTAGGATAGATAAAATAGTAACGGTATAAAATTTAAAAGGGAGCTGTGCGATGATTAAAGATGCTATAGCAAAGGTTGTTGATGAAGAAGACTTAACAGAAGAAGAGATGCAGGAGGCAATGAATGAGATTATGACAGGCGCTGCAACACCTGCGCAGATTGCATCATTTATCACAGCGCTTCGTATAAAAGGCGAGACAGTGGATGAGATTACAGGCGCAGCTAAAGTAATGCGTGAAAAGGCAACAAGGATTAAGGCAAGCGACCATGTTGTAGTTGACACCTGCGGCACTGGCGGAGACATGGCGCACACCTTTAATATCTCCACAACAGCAGCCTTTGTTGTTGCAGGCACAGGCCTGATTGTTGCAAAACATGGAAACCGCTCTGTATCAAGCGCTTGCGGAAGCGCAGATGTCCTTCAGGCATTGGGTGTAAACATTGATTTAAGGCCGATTGATGTGGAGAGGTGTTTAAACGAAATAGGCATAGGTTTTCTTTTTGCGCCTTTGTTTCATGAGGCGATGAAGTTTGCAATCGGCCCGAGAAAAGAGATAGGCATCAGAACAATATTTAATATCCTTGGCCCGTTAACAAACCCTGCTGGCGCAAAGGCACAGGTGCTTGGCGTATATTCACACGGCCTTACAGAGACCATGGCTAAGGTCTTAATGAAGCTTGGTGCAAATCACTGCTTTGTTGTGCATGGCGCAGACGGCCTGGATGAGATTACAATAACAGGAACGACAAAGGTCTCTGAAGGAAAAAATGGAAAGGTCAGGACATATACAGTAAGGCCCTCTGACTATGGCTTAAAGAAGGCAAAGAAGGTGGACCTTCTTGGCGGTGATGCAAATGAGAATGCAAAGATAACAATGGCAGTGCTGTCAGGTGAAAAAGGCCCAAAGAGGGATATTGTTCTTCTTAATGCTGCTGCTGCAATTGTTGCCGGCGGAAAGGCAAAGACATTAAAAGAGGGTGTAAAACTTGCGGCAGAGTCTATTGACAGTAGCGCTGCAAAGGAGAAGCTGGAGGCAATGAAGAGATTTACTAATCA
>JAHFEP010000026.1:4359-17461 GCA_023248415.1 Nitrospirota bacterium | reverse complement strand
TGATACTTGACGAGATTGTAAGCAATAAGAAAGAGGAGATAAGAAGCAGAAAAATAACCCTGCCCCTGTCAGAGTTGAAGGCAAGGATAAAAGACCTGCCTGATACAAGGGGTTTTAAAAAGGCGGTAAGAAGAGGGGATAAGAAGGAGTCTCCGATCAGGCTTATTGCGGAGATAAAAAAGGCGTCGCCGTCAAAAGGGATTATCAGGGAGGACTTTAATCCTCAGAGGATTGCATGGATATATGAGGAGGCAGGCGCATCTGCAATATCTGTTTTAACAGAGGAAAAATATTTTCTTGGAAATATTGAATATCTTTCAGATGTAAGAAATATTGTAAAAATTCCGATCCTGCGAAAGGACTTTATAATTGACCCTTTTCAGATATATGAGGCAAGGGTTTTTGGCGCAGATGCAATTTTGTTGATTGCATCACTCCTTGACAGGATACAGATAGACGAATACATCGGCCTTTTATCAGATATGAATATGGATGCAATTGTAGAGATACATGATAAAAAGGAGCTTGATAAGGCGCTTCAGACAAAGGCAGCGATTATCGGCATAAATAACAGGGACCTGAAGACCTTTAAGACAGATATCGGGACAACATACAGGCTAAAGGATGAGATACCGCAAGATAGAATTATTGTAAGCGAGAGCGGGTTCAATAACAGATACGATATTGTTCAGATGCAAAAGGCAGGCATAGATGCTGTGCTCATCGGCACTGCATTGATGAGGGAAAATGATATCGCAAAGAAGATAAGGGAGCTTTTAGGGCTTATACCTGAAGGAGTATAATGACGCTTGTAAAGATTTGCGGGATTACAAATTTAGATGACGCCCTGTTTGCATCAGAGGCAGGGGCAGATGCGCTCGGCTTTGTATTTTATAAAAAAAGCCCAAGGTATGTTGAGCCAAAGAAGGCATGGGAAATCATAAAGAGGCTTCCGCCTTTTGTAACAACTGTTGGTGTTTTTGCAGACCAGACAGAGGCAGAGATAAAAGGGATTATCTCAGAGGCAAATATTGATGTAGTGCAGTTGCACGGCGAGGAACCGCCTGAGTTCTGTGAAAGGTTAAATAAACGGGTTATAAAGGCAATAAGGGTAAGGGGCATGGAGAACCTGACAGAGGTAAAGACATATAAGGCATGCGCCCTTCTCCTTGATACATACGATAAGAGTTTAAAAGGCGGCACAGGAAGGATATTTAACTGGGAGATTGCAAGGGAGGCAAAGATATTTAATAAGATAATTGTTGCTGGCGGGCTTACGGCTGAAAATGTTGCTGATGCCATCAAGGTTGTCCGGCCTTATGCAGTTGATGTGTCAAGCGGTGTTGAAAAAGAGAAGGGGGTAAAGGATCATCAAAAGATTAAGATGTTTATAGAGAAAGTAAAAAAAGTATGAAGGTTAAAGGTTTAAAATTCAAGGGTCAAGGGTCAAGGGTCAAGGGTCAAAATCTGCCTGACGAGATGGGGCATTTTGGGATATATGGCGGAAGGTTTGCGCCAGAGACCCTGATGCCTGCCTTAGAGGAGCTTACAAAGGCGTATCTGTATGCAAAGAAGGATAAGAAATTTCAGGAGGAGCTTAGTTATCATCTAAAAGAGTATGTCGGCAGACCAACGCCTTTATTCTTTGCAGAGAGGCTTACAAAGAGGCTCGGCGGCGCAAGGATATATTTGAAAAGAGAAGACCTCTGCCATACTGGCGCACATAAGATTAATAATACAATGGGCCAGATACTCATTGCAAAGAGGATGGGAAAAAAGAGGATTATTGCAGAGACAGGCGCAGGACAGCACGGCGTTGCAACTGCAACAGTTTCTGCGATGTTCGGCCTTGAGTGCGAGGTGTATATGGGCTCTGTTGATATAGAGCGCCAGGCAATCAATGTATTCCGTATGAAGCTCCTCGGCGCAAAGGTAACGCCAGTTGACACTGGAAGCAAAACACTAAAGGATGCAATAAGCGAGGCAATGCGCGACTGGACTACAAATGTAAAAGACACACATTATATCCTCGGCTCTGTTTTAGGCCCTCATCCGTATCCAATGATAGTAAGGGACTTTCAGTCCATTATTGGCAAAGAGGCAAGGCAGCAGATTTTGAAGGCAGAAAAAAGGCTGCCTGACTATCTTGTTGCCTGTGTTGGCGGAGGGAGCAATGCAATAGGCCTCTTTAATGCCTTTATTAAGGACAAAAAAATAAAAATGCTCGGCGTAGAGGCAGGGGGGCACGGCATAGAGACAGGAGAGCATGCTGCAAGATTTGCAGGCGGCTCTGTTGGAATCCTGCAGGGGACAAAGACCTATGTGCTTCAGGATGATGACGGCCAGATTAAGGTAACCCATTCTATCTCTGCAGGCCTTGACTATTCTGCTGTTGGGCCTGAACATGCCTATTACCACGATAATAACAGGACAGAATATACATATATAACAGATAATGAGGCGCTTGAAGGCTTTAAACTTCTAAGCGAGGACGAAGGGATTATACCTGCCTTAGAGAGCGCCCATGCTATTGCGTATTTAATGAAGCTTGCGCCAGGATTGTCTAAGAATAAGATTATAATCGTTAACCTCTCAGGCAGGGGAGACAAGGATGTGCATCAGGTTGCAAAGGCAATGGGAGAAAAGATTTGAGGCTGTTGAAAAAGTCCATCTGCAGCGTTGTCGCTTCGGCCTCGCATCCTCACATACTAACATGTATGCTGCGGTGCGAGTCCTTGCTCCGCCTTGCATCTGGAGCTTTTTGAACAGCCTCTAAGAAGGGAAATATATTGCAGTCAAGAATAGAAAAAACTTTTAATAAATTAAAACAAAGCAATCAGAAGGCGCTTATTCCCTTTATTACAGCAGGCGACCCTGACCTTGATACAACAAAGAGGCTTGTAATAGAAATGGAAAAGGCAGGCGCTGATATTATTGAGCTTGGCGTGCCATTCTCAGACCCTATTGCTGACGGCCCGGTAATTCAAAAGGCGTCTTACAGGTCTTTGAAAGCAGGAACAACATTAAAAAAGATAATAGGCCTTGTAAAAGAGCTTAGAATAACAACAGAGATACCGCTTGTTCTTATGACCTATTACAACCCTGTATTTAAATACGGTGTTTCAGAATTTGTAAAGGATGCAAATGATGCAGGCGTGGACGGAATTATAGTTCCTGACTTGCCACCAGAAGAGGGAGAGGGTATAATTGAAGAGGGAAAAAAGAAAGGTTTGGATACAATATTCCTGCTTGCGCCAACAAGCACAAGGGAAAGGATAAAAATGGTCGCCTCTGTTTCAACAGGCTTTATTTATTATGTATCCCTTACAGGTGTTACAGGCGCAAGGGAGTCGCTGCCTGAAACAGTAGAGGCATCGGTCAATAAAATCAGAAAGACAACTGATAAACCTATTGCAGTAGGTTTTGGCATATCCACACCAGAGCAGGCAAAGAGGATTGCATCTTTTGCTGACGGCGTTATTGTTGGAAGCGCTATAGTAAGTGCTGTAGAAAAGAACATAAATAATCCGGCTTTGATTGAGACTGTTTCAGGCTTTGTAAAAAACCTGAAAAGTGGTATTATTATTAGGACTTAGGTATAGCTATGAGAAAAAAAGCGAATCCTGTGCGGATAACTGGTGCATATGAAAAGAAGGTGGCCCAGTTATCAACGCTTATGGCCTTGAGCACTATTTTAAATTCAACACTGGAGCAGAAAGAGGTCAGAAAGCGCGCTATTGAGGCTGCAACAAGGCTTACAGAATCAGAGGTCGGCTCCCTGCTTTTGGTTGATGAAGAAACAAATGAGCTTTTTTTTGAAGTAGCGCTCGGCGAAAAGGGCGAGAAGGTCAAGGAGATTCGCCTGAAGATGGGTGAAGGCATTGCAGGCTGGGTTGCAAAAACAGGAGAATCTGTTATTATTGATGATGTGCAGAATGACCCTCGGTTTTTTAAGGGTGCAGACAAAAAGTCCAGCTTTGTTACAAGAAATATGATGTGCGTGCCTGTTAAATCAGAGGGAAAGGTTATAGGCGTTCTTCAGTCTATAAACAAGCTAAAGGGCGGAAGATTTACAAATGACGACTTAGAGGGTTTTATTTCCCTTGCAGACCAGGTTGCTATTGCAATTGAAAAGTCAAGGCTGTATCAGGAGCTGAGGGATACATTCTTTTGCGCAGCAGAGGCTCTTGCAGATGCCATTGAAAAAAGGGACCCGTATACAGGAGGACATACAAAACGTGTATTACAATACAGCGTTGCTATTGGAAAGTATCTTGACTTAAAGGAGTCGGAACTGGAAAGATTAAGGCTTGCAGCAGTTCTGCATGATATAGGAAAAATCGGCATAGAGGACAGCATCTTAAGAAAAAGGGATAAGCTGAATCCTGACGAGTATGAGAAGGTAAAGCAGCATCCTGTATGGGGCGCTGAGATAATGGGTCATATCAAGCAGTTAAAGGATGTTATCCCGGGAATGCGTTATCATCACGAAAGGATGGACGGCAATGGTTATCCTGATCATCTTCGTGATAATCAAATACCTATAATCGCCAAAATTATATCTGTTGCAGATACATTTGATGCAATAACAACTGAAAGACCTTATCAAGAGAGCCTCAGCATAGATGTTGCATTTAAGGAATTAAGAGGGTCTGCTGGCACACAATTTGACAGCAGGGTTGTTGAGGCATTTTTAAAGGCATACGAGGCAGGGGATATAAATGCTGATAATGTTAAGGTCGGTCTATTATAAAAAATCATATTAGGAGGAAGTATAATGAGCAACAGCAGCCCTTTATTTGAGAGATTTGGAAAGACCATTCCAAAGGGGACAGTTCTTTTTCGCGAAGGGGATATTGGACAGGAGATGTTTATCATCCAGAGCGGCAGGGTCAAGATAAGCAAAAATGTCAGGAATATAGAAAAGACCCTTTCTGTAATTGGAAAGGGGGAGTTTTTTGGCGAGATGGCGATCCTGAATGATAAGCCGAGGTCAGCTACTGCAGAGGTTGTTGACGACAGCGAGATACTGGTAATTGACAGGAATACCTTTGAGACAATGATAAAGGGAAATGCTGAGATAGCCCTGAGGATTATTAAAAAACTCGCCCAGAGGCTTCAGGAGGCTGATAATCAGATAGAAAGCCTTATGATTAAAGATAATACAAGCAGGGTTGCAAACCTCCTTGCAAAGATTGCAAAGGATAAGGGTATTGATACAGTAATGGGCGGTGTTGTTATTGATACCACTTCAGAAGATATGGCAAGCATGCTCGGCATGACAAGGGACCAGATAGAAAAGATTATAGACAAGATCGCCAAAAGCCGTATTATAGACAGAAGAGAGGGCAGGATAATTATAACCAATAGAGAACAGCTTACCCAATTTATGAAATACCTTGAGATGAAAGATATTTTTGGAGATGTTGGTGAAACATAATATTCATCGCTGCATCGCGTAGGAGAGGCCATCACAAAGGAGAGATAATGAAATTAAAGGTCTTGGGGTGTTATGGAACAGAGCTTGCGGATTATCATACAACAGGGTTTTTGATTGATAACAGCCTGCTATTAGATGCAGGGACTGTAACAACTTCAATTGATATTGACGGGCTGATAAAGATTAAAAACATCCTTATAAGCCATGTGCACTTTGACCATATCAAAGGCATACCATTTCTTACTGATGTGGTATTTGGAAGGATAAAAGAGCCCATTAATATCATAGGAATAAAAGATGTCATTGAGAGCTTAAAGAAATATATGCTGAATAATATAATCTGGCCTGATTTTACAGCAATACCTCAGGGAAGCTCTGGCTCACCAGTTATAAGACTAAGAGAGATTAATGAGGACGTGTTTGAACAGGTAGGTGATTTTGAGGTCAAGGCAGTAAGGGTCAACCATACAGTGCCAACAACAGGTTTTATTATAAGAAAAAAGAATGTGTCAATCCTATACAGCAGCGATACCAATGCAACAGAAAAGATATGGGAAGAGGCTAAGAAGACAGACAGCCTGAAGGCGGCAATAATTGAGGCGTCGTTTCCAACAAGCTCCCAGAAATTGGCTGATATAAGCGGGCATTTTACACCTGCAGATGTAAAAAAGGAGCTTGCCAAGATAGATTCTCTGGACATACCTGTCTACATATATCACCTGAAATCGCAGTATGATATAGAATCAATGAAAAATGAATTAAGGACTATAAAGAGCCATAAAATTATATTCCTTGAAGACGGAAGGGAGTATGAATTTTAAATGGCATGGTTTAAAAAAGAGAAGACCCCAAAGGAGATACCTGCTGAGAAGAAGGTAAAGATACCAGAGGGCTTATGGATAAAATGCAATAGCTGCAAAGAGATTATATACAGAAAAGAGGTTGATAATAACCATAAGGTCTGCCCGAAGTGCGGTTATCATTTTCCTATCTCTGTAGCGGAAAGAATCTCACAGCTTATTGATGAAGGCACATTTAAGGAGTTTGACAGCCATTTAACATCCGAAGACCCGCTGGAATTCAAGGACTCTATAAAATATAAACACCGGCTTAAGAACTACCAGAAAAAAACAGGATACAATGATGCCATAGTAATTGGAACCGGCGCTATTGAAGAACATCAGATTGTTTTGGGTATCCTGAATTTCAGCTTCATGGGCGGCAGCATGGGCTCTGTTGTAGGCGAGAAGATTGCCCGTGCTGTAGAGAAGGCAATAGATCTGAGATTGCCCCTTATAATTGTCAATGCTTCTGGCGGCGCAAGGATGCAGGAAGGCATCCTTTCCCTGATGCAGATGGCAAAGAGCAGCGCTGCAGTTGCAAGGCTCGGTAATGCTGGTCTGCCGTTTATCTCCATACTTACAGACCCGACATTCGGCGGGGTTACAGCAAGCTTTGCAATGCTTGGTGATATTATTATTGCGGAGCCAAAGGCATTAATAGGATTTGCAGGACAAAGGGTCATTGAGCAGACCATTAAGCAGCAGCTCCCGCCTAATTTTCAAAGGTCAGAATTTCTTTTTGAACACGGCATGATTGATATTATTGTTGAAAGAAAGAGGCTGAAGGGCACGCTCGCAAAGATAGTGGCCTATTTCAAGCCTTGAATCTTTTTACCTCTTCCCTTAACTGCCTGGCAAGGTCTGTAAGCTTCACCACCTCAAAATCCATGGATGTTACGCTGTCCATATTCCCTTCTGAAACCGTCTCTATATTGTTGATTGCCTTTAATATCAATTCGCTCTCTTTCTTCTGGTCATTAATATTCTTTAAAACAGACTGGACGCCATGGGCCATATTCTCTACTGATTTAGAAATCTGACCGCTTCCTTTGGACTGCTCCAATGTTGCCTTTTTTACCAGGCCTGTAATATTTCTCATCTCCTCAGCAGCCTTTTCTATCCTTCTGCCGCCCTCTGCCTGTTCATGTGTGGATTTTAGAACCTTGTTTACACGTTGTGTTACATTTGCCATTGAGTCTTTTATATGCTCGCTTGCCTTTGACTGCTCCACAGTTGCTCTTGCAATCTGAAATACCATTGTCCTGACATCCTCTGAGCTTTTTGCAATATTTTCAAGGGCATTTCCTGCCCGGTTTGAAAGATTTACACCTTTCAATACACTGCTGAGTCCGGCATCCATTGCCTTGACAGCATCCTGAGTCTCTGCCTGAACAGATTTTATCAAGGCATCTATCTCCTTTGTTGACACTGCTGTCCTCTCAGCAAGGTTTTTTATCTCATCTGCAACAACAGCAAATCCCCTGCCGTGCTCGCCTGCCTGCGCAGCTATTATGGCTGCATTCAATGCCAGAAGCGTTGTCTGTTCCGCAATCTCATTTATAACATTTAATATCTTTCCTATCTCCTTTGACTTGCTGCCAAGCCTCTTTATAACCTCTGACGACCCCTCTACAGTAACCTTTATATTATCCATGCCTTCAATGGTCTGCGATACAGCCTCGCTCCCTTCCTGCGCTATTTTTGAAGCCTTCTCAGAAAGGTCAGCAGAGAGCTTTGCGCTCTTTTCTACCTCTTTGATTGAAGTTATCACCTCTCCTATGGATGAAGCTGTTTCATCTGCAAGCGCAGCTAAAGATTCTACTTCATTGGACACCTCTCCTATTGAATGCCCCATCTCCACAATACTGCTTGATGTCTCGTCAACAGATGTCGCTGCCTTCTCTGCATGTCTGGATACCCCGTCTACAGAAGATGCCATCTCTATTAATGATGCTGATATCTCTTCTGCCATTGAAGAGAGTTCTGTCATATATTCTGCTGTCTGATTGATTGAGGAATCCATTTGGTTTAATGAAGCGGCGGTGTTTGAGGTAGAGATGGACTGGTTCTGGGCGCCTGCTGAAACCTTCTTTGAAAAATTTGATATGTTTTCCAGTGTATTGGTAATATTCCCTGATGCCTCTGCAACCTTTTTGATAATCCCCTGAAGCGTGCTGGCAAATATATTGAACCATTTGGCAAGCTGGCCGATCTCGTCATTGGTAGAGCTGGTAGAGACATCAAGCCTTTTGGTAAGGTCTGCCTCGCCTTCTGCTATATTCTTCAGCATTACAATAACCCGTTCAATGGGGCTTACAATCGCCCTTGCAATAACTACACCCATGAATATAGCGCCGCCTAAGAAGAGGGACGCAATCAGTATAAGTGTAGATCTTATCCTGCTTACATCCTCTTCAAGCACAGACAAGGAATCAGCAATATAGAGGGTGGCAAGGGTCTTCCCTTTCCAGTCCTTTAATTCAATAGGCGCAAGATGCCATAACTGCTTATTAATCTCTCCGGTAAAAAGATTTATGGTGTCATTCCCTTTTGTTGTCATAGCGCTATTCTGAACCATTTCACCCTTATTTGTCTCAGCAGTAGACAAGACAATCTCTGCTTTTGAATTGGTTAGAAAAGAGTTCATACCTGTAGTTAATTTTAAGGACTCCAAAAATTCCTTGTCAATGTACCTGCCCAATACAAAGACACCGATATTTTTATCGCCGCTTGCAATAGGGCTTGCAGCAATATAATGAATGCTGTCTCCGCTCCATACAAAGGAAGTGAACTCCTTACCGCCTGCTGCTGAGCTGATGAGTTCAGCATAGGCGCTGGCATTATGCTGATGATTTGCCTTCTTTATGTCATTTGCTATGACATCGCCCTTATTATCAAAAACCTCAACTATATCTATGTTCAACATCTTTTTAATGGTTGAAAATAATTTTTTATATTCCTGCTGCGGTGCGCCAATTCCAATATTTAACACTATCTCTTCTGATTTGGCATAGTATGATCCCTGTTCCAAAAGGAGATTTTTTGTGCGGTTTTCCAGGTTATCTTTTATATTTTGCGCTGTAATCCTGAGCCTTTCGTGTGATATATTGGTAAGTTTTCTTGTAATCAGATTAGACGCAACAAATGTTGAAACGAGCATTGGTACGGATATAAGGGCAATAAAGGCGAGGACAAGCTTTGTCTTTATAGTATAGCCGCTTATTAATCCACCAATAATCCCCTTCAGTCTCATTTATCCCCCCGGATAATCCCCCTTTATCCCCCTTTAGAAAAGGGGGATGTCTGATCCCCCTCTTTTTTAAAGAGGGGTGAGGGGAGATTATAGAATTATCTCTCTTTCCCTGCCTTTAAAGAATTCCCCTTTGCCACCCAGTCAGATTGTGAGCCGTCATAAAGCTTTACATCCTTGTAATCAAGAAGCCTTAATGTAAAATATGTGCCGCCGGCAAGTATGCCAAACATACATGATGAGACTACTGTATCATCCCTTTTAATGCCCTCTTCCTTCTCGTATATCTGTGTAAGCTCATCCTTTGCCTTTAGTACCTTTGCACTTGCACCCTGTAGATTCTCAAGCCAGGGTATATTTATTGTGCCTGGAATATGGCCGTCAATATAATCTTTATCAGGTCTTACATTTATTATCTTGACCTTTGGGTTGTTGATATTATTTTTCACCCATTCTGTATCAACGATTTTATTTTTATCAATCTTTGCTTTAAAGGAAACAGGCTTTACCTGTGTTATTTCAGTTGCTAAAGGCCTCTTTTCTGCCTCCCACTTCTGATAGCCGCCATTTAAAACAGCAACACTCTTATGACCGTGATACTCCATTACCCAGAACATATATGTTGCCCATTTGCTGTCTGCATCGTCATAGAATATAAGCTTTGTGTTTGGTGAAATCCCAAGCCTCTCCAATGCCTGCTCAACTGCCTCTTTATCTGCAATCATACCCTTTACACCATTTCTTGTTGTGGTTACAAGCTCATGGGAAAAAGGGACTGCATTCTTGATATGTCCCTTCATGTAATTTGCTGAGCTTCTGAGGTCTATAATCCGTATATTGGGGTCATTCAGATTCTTTGAAAGCCATTCTGTCTCTGCAAGAAGAGCGGCATTTGGGTATTCTGCTGCAATAGCATTAAGTGAAAAAAACAAAGAAAAGATAAGTGAAAAAAGAAAAAGCATCCTGTGGTTTTTTAAATCCATTTCCTCTACCTCCTTGTTTTTAAAGGGTTTTATCCTTGCAGGGGTGTATTGTAATGTGTGCCCTTGCTTATTATTTAAAATACAGAATCTTCAATATTATTTAATAATATCATTAGTTTTCAATTTGTCAAGGAATCGACCATAGGGACATGCCATGGCATGTCCCTACTTTATCCTTGACAATTATCAGGCTTTTCCATAGAATATTAATGAATTTTATTGTTCTTTCTGTTACCTGAATAGGCGCGTAGCTCAGGGGGAGAGCGCTTCCTTGACACGGAAGAGGTCGGCGGTTCAAGACCGCCCGTGCCTACCATTAATTTGGGAAAGAGAGGTATCTGTATCGGGTTCTTAATCATTTAAATGAGGCCGTTATTTACGAAAAGGCATCATACAAATGATGCCTTTTCATTTTTTGATGATATGTGTGCAATAGCAAAAGAAAAAAAAGGGGAAAGCATTTCTTTAGATTATACAACAAAAGAAGGTATTGAGCTCTACCGCCACAGCGCCTCCCATATCATGGCAGAAGCAGTTAAGGAACTCTTCCCTGATGCAAGGCTTGCTATAGGCCCTGCTATTGAAGACGGCTTTTACTATGACTTTGATGTGCAAAGACCATTTACGCCTGAGGATTTGGAAAAGATAGAACAGAGGATGAAAGAGATAATTAAAAGAAACTCTCCATTTGTGCGGCAGGAGCTCGGCAAGGCAGAGGCAATAAAGCTGTTTGAATCAATGGGTGAAATTTATAAGGTTGAGCTTATAAATGAACTGAATGACGAAACAATTACAATCTACAGGCAGGGTAATTTCGTAGACCTTTGCAGAGGCCCCCATGTTTCATCAACAGGCAAAATCAAGGCCTTCAAGCTCTTATCAACAGCAGGCGCATACTGGCGCGGCAGCGAAAAGAACAAGATGCTCCAGCGCATCTATGGCACAGCCTTTCTGACAAAGGAGGAGATTGATAATTATCTTAAAAAGCTTGAAGAGATAAAAAAAAGGGACCACAGGAGGCTTGGAAAAGAGCTTGATCTGTTCAGCATAAATGATGATGCTGGCAGCGGTCTTATACTATGGCACCCAAAGGGCGCTGTAATAAGAAAGACCATAGAAGACTTCTGGCGCGATGAACATTATAAAAATGGGTATGAACTTGTTTATACACCTCACATGGCAAGGCTTGATGTTTGGCGGCAAAGCGGGCACTGGGATTTTTACCGGGAGAATATGTATTCGCCGATAATGATAGAGGATGCAGAATACGAGATAAAGCCCATGAACTGCCCTTTTCATATTATGATATACAGGTCGCACAAAAGGAGCTACAGGGAGCTTCCTATAAAATTTGCAGAGCTTGGCACAGTATACCGCTATGAACGTTCAGGAGTGCTTCACGGCCTTATGCGTGTAAGGGGCTTTACGCAGGATGATGCGCATATATTCTGCAGGCCTGACCAGCTTGAAGATGAGATATTAAAGATACTTGATTTTACGCTCTATATGCTAAAGACCTTCGGATTTTCTGAATATGATGTATATCTTTCAACAAGGCCTGAAAAGTATGTGGGAACACTTGAGAACTGGGAAAAGGCAACAAATGCCCTAAAGCTTGCATTGGAAAACAAGGGATTAAAATATGAGGTTGACCTGGGAGAGGGTGTATTTTACGGCCCGAAGATTGATTTAAAAATCAAGGATGTCCTTGGCAGGGCATGGCAGTGCACAACTATTCAGGTAGATTTTAATCTGCCCGAAAGGTTTGATGTAACATATAATGGCGAGGACAATAAGCCGCATCAGACAATAATGCTCCACCGCGCATTAATGGGCTCTTTAGAGAGATTCTTTGGCGTCCTGATAGAGCACTATGCAGGCGCATTTCCTGTATGGCTTTCGCCTGTGCAGGCGGTTATAATGACTATAACAGACAGCCAGATAGAATATGCAAAGGGCATTGCTGAATTGTTGAAGAAAGAGGGCATTAGAGCAGAACCAGACTTCAGGGGCGAAAAGATTGGATTTAAAATCAGAGAGGCTCAACTGATGAAGATTCCGTATATGCTTATTATTGGCGACAAAGAGGTAAAGGCAGGCGCAATAGCAGTGAGGACAAGAAAAGGCGAAGACATGGGACAGATGAAGGCAGAAACCTTTTTAGAAAAGATAAAAAAAGAAATAGAAGAAAAAGCCATATATAATTAACAACATAAACACACAGGAGGTGCAAATATAAGTACAACACATTTAAGGGTAAATAGGACAATTAGAGTAAAAGAGGTAAGGGCAATAGATCCTGACGGCAACCAGCTCGGCGTTATAACCATTCAGGATGCGCTAAAAAAGGCTGAAGAGTTTGGGTTAGACTTAGTTGAGATATCTCCAACAGCAAAGCCGCCTGTCTGCAAGATAATGGACTTTGGCAAACATAAGTATGAGCTGAGCAAGAAGATGCACACCATGAAACAGCATCAAAAAGCAAAGGCATTAAAAGAGGTGAAGCTCAGGCCATACACAGAAGAGCATGATTTGCAATTTAAGATAGGCCATATAAGGCGATTCTTGGAAGGCGGCAATAAGTCAA
>JAHFEP010000026.1:1293-4349 GCA_023248415.1 Nitrospirota bacterium | reverse complement strand
TAAGTCAAAGGTAACCATTGCCTTTAAGGGCAGGGAGATGAGCCATCTGGAGATTGGAAGGAACCTCCTTGATAAGGTAGTAAAAGCGATTGAAGACATTGGAAAGGTGGAACTGCCGCCAAAGATGGAAGGCCGCAATATGGTGATGGTGATTATACCAAAATAATTTCAGGTAATGGAGGAAGAAAGGCAGATGGGAAAATTAAAATCACACCGCGGGGCAGCAAAAAGATTTAAATTTACTGCAACGGGAAAAGTAAAGATGAGCAGTGCAGGGATGAGGCATCTGCTTACTGGGAAACCAGCAAGAAAAAAGAGGAGCCTCAGGCAGTCAGCAATGGTTGATAAAACAAACATAGAGGCAATAAAAAAGCTGCTGCCGTACGGATAGGCGTGGGATTTGGATTTTGGAATTTATGTATATTTTAAACTAAAATTGTAATTAAAGGAGGGATACTAATATGCCAAGGGCAAAAGGCGGCCCCAAAACAAGGAGAAGAAGAAAGAGGGTTTTGAAACTTGCTGAAGGATACTGGGGCGCAAAAAGCAAGTTATTCAGAACAGCAACAGAGGCTGTTGACAAGGCATTAAAATATGCCTATCGCGACAGACGCGCAAAGAAGCGCAACTTCAGACAGCTCTGGATTGCAAGGGTAAATGCAGCAGCAGTTGCAAACGGTATATCATACAGCAGATTTATTGCTGGCCTGAAAAAAGCGAATATAGATATGAACAGAAAGGCATTGGCTGAGTTAGCAATATCAGACCCTGCAGGATTTGCAAAAATCGTGGAAACAGCAAAGACACAGCTTACAGAAAAGGCGGCATAGCTGCAGTTTATGTTGGCGCTGCAAGGAGATATTTTCTTGCAGCGCCAATACCAATCTGTAAATTATTTACTGATTGGTATTATAAATATAAACCTGCTCCCTTTTTCCTTCTCGCTTTCAACCCAAATCTTCCCTCCGTGAAGCTCTATGATTTTTCTACATAAACTCAGGCCGAGGCCTGTGCCCTGATGTTTTTTTGAAACCGATGAATCAAGCTGTTGAAAGGGCTTAAAGAGCTTTTCCTTATCCTCTTCTGAAATGCCTATGCCTGAATCAACAACGCTGATTTCAATATACCTGCCTGCGCCCTCATCCTGAGCCTTTCTTGCATATACATAGACCGAGCCGCGGTCAGGCGTAAACTTGAAGGCATTGGAAAGAAGGTTCAGCAAGACCTGTCTTATCTTTTGTTCATCCGCAACAATATCCCCGTCAATCTCAAGCACATAGTCAACTATTATATTATGCCTTATGGACTTTTCTTTAAACAAGGCAATGCATCCTTCAATCAATTCTTTAAGATTAAATTTACCTATTTCAAGCTCCATCTTGCCTGCCTCTATCTTTGACAGGTCAAGGATATCATTAATCAAGGCCAGCAGATGCTCACCAGCCCCGGCAATATTATCAACGTATCTTTTTTGCTTATCAGTAAGAGCCCATATTTTGCTCTCCAATAAAAGGCCTGAAAAGCCAATAATTGAATTAAGGGGCGTCCGTAATTCATGGGACATATTTGCAAGAAAGTCTGACTTTGCCCTGTTTGCAGCATCTGCCTCCATCATGGCAAACCTGAGTTCAATCTCATATTTTTCTCTTATAAATTCAAGCTCCAATCGTTTGCTTAAAAGTTGAAGCAGGATAAGGTCGCTCTTTGTGTAGTTATGCGCAGACTTGTTGAATGTGCAGAATACGCCGAATAGTTCATCCTCAATAAAAAGCGGGACGCCAAGATATGATGCAAATCCGTATTTAATAAAATCAGGGTGGTTTTTAAATTCCTCTGTTTTTGAGGCATCATTTATAACAAGGGGGCTTTTTGTGTCTCTTATAATCTTACAATAGACCTCATTAAGCGGCAGCCTCATCCCCTCTTCAATGCCTAAATTTCTGTTATCAGCAATTGCATATCCAATCCACTCATTGCCGCTGAATCTGCCGATTGCTGTGCCGTCCACATCAAGCATCCTTGCTACCTCTTTTATTATTGCTCTTGCAAACTCCTTGACATTTGGCGCTGGCGCAAAGCTTATCTCATAGAGCTTCTGAAGCTGGAATCCGAATCTTTCAAGCTCTGATGTCCGTTCCTTAACGTTCTCCTCAAGCTGTCCTGTATGCTCCCTCAGTTTTTCCTGCATCAGCTTTTGCTCGTCAAAGAGAACGCCAAGCGTACAGACCATCTTGTTGAAGGCGCTTCCAAACATGCCGATATCATCTTTGCTTCTTATATCCACCCTGACATCAAAATCTCCTTTTTCAATCTTCCCTGCTGCTGTCCTGAGCCTTTGCAAAGGAAGGACAATGGAATGCCTCATAAATATGATAATAAAAATGGAGATTAATGCAAAAATAGCAATGGCATAAAGCTTCATGCTGTTAAAGGTTTCTATCTCTCTGTTGTAATGAACCTCCAGAGACTCTACAAACCTGTCTATTTTGTATACATAATCTTGGATCTTTGCATCATATTCCGCAAGCAGTCTCCTTACATCCTTTTTCGGGACATCTTCTGGCAGGTTAGACAATTTTAGGAGCACTGGCTTGAAATCACGGGTCCACTCATCATCAAGACTATTGAGGTGGGCCAGGGAATCTTTGTAATGGATATTAAGCCTTATAAGCTCGTTTTCTCCATCTTTAAAATTTGCAATTATTTTCTCAAACTCTTTAATCTCATTTTTAATCTCTGTTAATAAAAATTCTTTCTCAGATGGAGATTTCTGAATAGTCCTTTCTGCAATCCTTTGAGCAAGCCATGCCAGCTCAAAGGAGCGGAATCTCATTTGTCCTGCAAGGTTTATCCTTTTGGCCTCTCCCTTTATATGGCCTGTAAATTCATTGGTTATGTAGATAAAGGTAATTATAAAGATGCTGATAAGGAGGATTATAAATATAAATTTCTTTGTAAGCGTGTTAAAAATAGGCATTATTACCTCACCATAGCTACCCCCATGTTTAAATATACCACAAAAATGGCAGGTTGCAAGGAAAGGTTTTTGTTGATTT
>JAHFEP010000026.1:0-1193 GCA_023248415.1 Nitrospirota bacterium | reverse complement strand
ACAGCGGCCTCGCCTGCCTCAAAGACCTTGTGAGGATAGAATGCCTTTGAGCTTTCTGCCTCAACACGGAGCAGCGAAGGCACAAGCGAGTTTCTTATAACAGAGTAGTTCTCAGACATAATATTTGAGATTTCAACAAGCCTTTCATCAGAAAGATTCATTTTCAATAAAAGCTCGTTTTTTGATGTAAGGATATTGGAGATAATCTCCTGAAAACCGATGCCCACAAATATTTCCCTGACCCTGTCTGATAAAAATTCTATATCAGAAAGGCTGCCTACAGTAAAGTGATGCGGCATAACAGCCTTGAATGTGTCATATCCCCTGCTTATTGCAAGGTCTTCTATAACATCCATTGGATGCATCAAGTCATCCCTGAAAAATGGCGGCACACCAGATATTTTTTTATTTTTTATTTTTATATCATATCCATAGTTTGTAAGATATGTTTTGATATCCTTATCCTTCCAGGTCTCACCAAGCGCCTTTTCAATATCAGTATGGGAGATTGTTATTGGTTCTGAAAAATCCAATGGAGTAATAGTCGCCTTGCCAAGCTCTGTTGCAAATGGATATTTTACCTGCACAGGCTCAATGTCTGCTCCTCTGTCAGAAAGATTTGCTGCCATGATATTTATTGCAAGAACAACAAGCCTGATATCCGCTCCTGTTGCCTCTACAAATAAATTCTCATCACCGACCCTTACCTCACCAATTTCTTTGCTGTTTATTATTGGCGGAAAAGAGAGTATCTTGTCTTCGCTGTCTGACAGTAGAGGATACATCTCCTTGCCCTTTAATATTCCGCCAAATTCTTTTCCCTTTGGATGCTGAGAAAGTATTTCATTGAGACTCATCCTATTTTCAAAGCCGAGTGGCACAAAGGATGTCTCATCAGGCCTTACTGCCTTGTAATAGACAGGGAATTTTATCTTTTCAAGATTGTAGACACCTATTGCAATGCCGTGCCTCTTTCTGCCAAAGATATAAGAGAGCTTTTCCTGTGTCTGGATTAATTGTGTGAGGATATTATCTGTTACCTTAATCCCTTTAGCTGTACATGCGGCAACATAAGGCCTTACATCTTTTAATTCCTTTGATACAATAATTTCATTCTTTGTTTTTTTGTTTAAAAATGGATATGCCTCCTTTTTATTCGCGAGCCTCCACCTTATCTGCCTTGCAATCCCTTC
>JAHFEP010000149.1 GCA_023248415.1 Nitrospirota bacterium | reverse complement strand
TATGGAAACAAAAGGAGTGACGGAATTGAAGAAAAAGGCTGTGGCATTGCTGTCAGGCGGATTGGACAGCACGCTTGCTGTAAAGACCATGATTGACCAAGGTGTTGAGGTTGTTGCCCTTAATTTTACCTCGCCCTTTTGCAACTGCACAAAAAAGGATAGCGGCTGCGACCATGAGGCAGGCAGGGTTGCAAAGGAGCTCGGCGTAGAAATAAAGGTAATAAGCAAGGGCATTGATTATATAAATAATGTGGTGAGAAATCCAAAGCACGGCTACGGCAAGCACATGAACCCATGCATTGACTGCCGCATCTTTATGCACAAGGCAGCAAAAAAGGTCATGGAGGAGACAGGCGCCTCTTTTATAGTCACAGGAGAGGTGCTTGGCCAGAGGCCAATGTCCCAGAGAAGGGATACGTTGGATATAATTGAAAAAGAGAGTGATTTAAAAGGTCATGTGGTAAGGCCGCTCTCTGCCAAGCTCTTTACACCTACAATCCCTGAACAAAAAGGATTGGTAAACAGGGACAGGCTTTTATCAATCCAGGGACGTTCAAGAAAAGAGCAGATGGAGCTGGCAGAGGAAAAGGGCATAACTGATTATCCATGCGCCTCAGGCGGATGCAAGCTTACTGATGAAAATTTTGCCAGAAAGATAAAGGACCTCTTTGTTCATAAAGATGAGGTTACCATGAAGGATGTGCATCTTTTAAATGTTGGAAGGCACTTCAGATTAGATAAGGATACAAAATTAGTCATCGGCAGAAATGAACACGAAAATAAGAGGCTTGAATATACTGCACAGGCAGGCGATTATCTTTTTGTGCCTGATAATTTTCCAGCGCCTGCCGGCCTCCTTTGCGGAGAGATATCTGATGATATAGCGGCTTTTATATGCAAGACATTATTAAAATACAGCAAGCATGAAAGCGGCGCATTCTTTGTCAGGGATATAAAAACAAAGAATGACAAGAGAATAGTGATTGAAGGGAAAATTGATGATAATGCCCTTGAGAAGATAAGGATATAAATTGGAAGATAAATTTCAAAAATTGCAGGATATAATAAGAAAAATGGGCTCACTTCTCGTTGCATATTCAGGAGGGGTTGACAGCACATTTTTGCTAAAGGCCGCATCAGACATTCTTGGGGATAAGGTTGTTGCTGTTACAGCAGCATCTCCAACCTATCCATTAAGAGAGATAGAGGCTGCAAAGCAGACAGCAAGATTGCTGGGTGTAAAACACATATTGATTACATCAAATGAGCTTGATATTCCCGGGTTCTCGGCTAACCCGACAAACAGGTGCTACTTCTGCAAGAGCGAGCTCTTTCAAAAGCTGAAGGAAAGGGCAGCAGAGCTTGGATTAAACCATGTTGCAGACGGCAGCAACTATGATGATACAAAAGACTTCAGGCCAGGCAGGGATGCAGCAAAGGAACTTGGCATAAGAAGCCCTCTGATTGAGGCAGGGCTTGCAAAGACTGAGATAAGGACATTGGCAAGGAGTTTAAATCTGCCAAACTGGGACAAGCCATCTTTTGCATGTCTGTCGTCAAGATTTCCTTATGGAACAGAGATAACGTCTATGCGGTTAAGGCAGATTGAAAATTGCGAGAATATTATCAGGGAGATGGGTTTCAGGCAGTTCAGGGTGCGGTATCACAACGAGATTGCGAGGATAGAGGTTGGCAGGGATGAACTGCAAAAATTCTTTGATAATGAAATAAGGGATTATATTATTGAGGGTTTTAAGGCTAACGGTTTTGTATACATCACCCTTGACCTTGAAGGGTACAGGACAGGCAGCATGAACCAGCCGTTATTGATAGGAGGCGAGCGCCATGCAAACTAAGATGAAGGTCAGCGGCGTATTATTAGACCCGAATACAAGCTCCTATATTGTGCTCTTAAAGGACGAGGGCAGCACAAATGACCCTCTGCCAATATGGGTCGGCCGTGCTGAGGGAAATGCAATAAACTTTGTTTTAGAAGGCATTATTACGCCAAGACCAATGACGCATGATTTAATAAAAAATATACTTGATACAATGGAAATAAAGGTTGAAAAGATTGTTGTAACTGACCTTAAAAATAACACCTACTATGCAACTATCCATCTTAATTCAAACGGCTCTGAGATAACCATAGATTCAAGGCCGAGTGATGCTATTGCACTGGCAATAAGAATGGACGCACCGATATATGTTGATGATATGGTAATCAAAAAGAGGACATCAGAGAGCCTTGACAGATGGCTTGAGAATCTTAAGCCTGAGGACTTTGGAAAATATAATGCGTAACAACAAGATTGTTTTTTTAATAATTTTTATGCTAAACCTTTTAGCCGCACCTCTCTTTGCAGAGGATATTAAAACCGATAGCAGTGCGCCTTTGGTAATTAAGCTCAGGGGTGAATACAGTGAACTCTTTGAAAAACTGCCTGCAAACACAAAGATGGCAATTCAGGATTTTGCAGATGGTTTTTCAACATTTGAAGAGACAAGGTATAAATTAGAGGCAATGAGGTCTTTAATATATCAAGATGGCTGCGGCCTGTCAAAATTCAATGAAAAGTGAAATGATGCTGCAACAATTAGAGGAGCTGGCAGAAAAGCTGGCAATCAGGATTTCCTATGACTCCCTGCGCGAGGGCAATATCAGCACAAAGGGCGGCATCTGCAGGATAGAAAATAATTACAGGATACTTGTGGATAAAAGGCTCCCTGCAAAAGAAAAGGTGGAAGTTATTGCAAGGGGTATCTCAAAATTTGACATAAGCCAGCATTTTATCGCACCTGAAGTGAGGGATTTGATAATAGCATACAGCTATGAGCCGGATAATTCTCAGGATACTGTTTATCAGAATATGGACTGACAAAAAATAATTTTAACGTTTGTAAAAGATGACAGAAAAAAAAATACTTATAATAGAAAGCAACGAGACATTCTCAGAATATATTGTTGAAATGCTAAAGAGGATTGGGTTTAAAACCGTTGTTGCTTCTGATGCTGATGAAGGGATAGAGGCTGCAAAAAAAGAAAATTTCAATATAATCCTCCTCTCTGTAGAGCTTCCAAAAGAGAACGGCTATATAATCTGCAAAAAATTCAAAGAGGATAATGACCTGAAAAAGATTCCTCTGATTTTGATGTCTTCAGAGGCAAAGACAAGCGATTTTGAACAGCACAAAAAGCTCAAGGTCAGGGCAGATGATTATCTTAAAAAACCCTTTGTGAAAAGAGAGCTTATCAGCTCTATTTCAAATATTATTGGCTGCGAGGTTCCAATTGAGATTTATTGCACTCTGGAAGAAAAGGTTGAAGCGCTTATAAAAGAAAAGGATATCTTAGAAAAGGATTCAAAGAATAAAGAAAAACTTATATTTGAGCTCAGGGAAAGGTTAAATAAGGCGTCTGGAAGTTTAAAGGATGTTGATGTTGAAAAACTGCAAAAGGAATTGTTTGAAACAAGAAGAGAGATGGAAGATGCAAAAAAGGAGATTATGCAGCTTACGCAGAAAAATGGAGCCCTCTCAGAAAAGATTGATGAAATCAATAAGGAAAAAAAGGAGCTTATAAAAAGCTCCATTGCTGATTTTGCAGACAGGGATAAAAGGGAGGGGGATTTGAAAAAGAAGATATCGCACCTTGAAAAGGAGCTTCATGAGCAAAAGCAGCAGATAAAAAAGGTATTGGAAAATGCCATATCATCCATAAAGGAGTAATAGAATGACAGTTGATGAAACACTGAAGCTGATTCAGGACTGCAGGGAGAAAAACATAAGAATAAATATAAAATACGCAAATCTGGAAGGCGCCAGCTTGACCGAAGGGATGTTTATAAATGCGAATCTTGAAGGGGCGAATCTTGAAGGCGCAAACCTTGAAAGGGCGAACCTGAGATATGCCAATCTTGACGGCGCGAATCTTAAGTTTGCAAATCTCAGGTTTGCGAATCTTGAAGGCGCTAATCTTGGTTATGCAAGCCTCCTTAATGCAAATCTTAAATTTGCAAACCTTAAATATACCAATCTTATCGGCGCAAGCCTGAGACACGCGAATCTTGAAGGCGCAAACCTCTGGAATGTAAGGATAGAGGCGTCGCAAAAGGATGATATTCTAAATGCACTCGGCGTCCTTATTAAGGAACGGGAGCGCAGATCTGAGAGAACGGAGTAAAACAAGTGTCAAGCATGGTCTTTCCTGCAAAATTCGCCTTTGTCCTTGATAATTTTATCAGGCGCTATCTTGTAAATATGAAAAGCGTATTGAAGGACGCATCTCTAAATGAGGGGATGAATGTCCTTGAAATAGGCTGCGGTCCCGGTTTTTTTACGCCTTATCTTGCAAAGGCAGTCGGCTCCGGCAGGCTGTATGCAGTTGATATACAGCAGGAGATGATAAATAGATTAGCCAGGAAGATTCCATTAAACAACAGGAATAATGTAATCACAATGGTTGGAGATGCCTCATCCTTAAATATAAAGGATAATGAAATTGACCTTATATTTGCCTACTACACATTCCATGAGTTTGCTGACAAGGAAAAATCAGTAAAAGAACTTTACAGGATCCTGAAAAAAGGCGGGGCGCTCTTTATTGCAGAGCCAAGATTAGAAGTATCCCGGGAAAAAATGGATTATACAATACACCTTTTTCTTAATGCAGGCCTCAGGCTCCTCTGCGACAAGCCAAAGATGTTCAGCTGGCATGTTAAGATGGAAAAATTTTAGACTATCCTGATAGTGTAAAGATTATTGGAAAGGTCATAGGTGTTGTGAGGAAGATATAAACGGATATGGGTTGTTGACTATGCCAAAAATTATAATGTGCGTAGATATGGATGCCTTTTTTGCCTCTGTGGAACAGCAGGCAGACCCTCGTCTCAGGGGAAAGCCGATAGCTGTTACTGGTTCAGGCGCAAGGACAGTTATAACAACCGCATCCTATGAGGCAAGAAAATTCGGCGTAAAGACAGGGATGAATATTTATGAGGCTAAGAAGGCATGCCCTCAGCTTATCCTTGTTACAGGCGATAATGAAAAATATATACACACCTGCAAGGAGCTGACAAAGGTATATAATCAATTCACACCTGATATGGAGACATACTCCATTGACGAGGCATTCCTTGATATAACAACAACACACCATCTCTTTGGAGGGCCTGAGGCAATTGGTATTTCAATTAAAAAGATAATCAAAGACAGATTCGGCATAAACTGCACTATAGGCATTGCGCCGAATATTCTCATTGCAAAGCTCGCAAGCGATATATCCAAGCCTGACGGCTTAAGATGGATAAGGCCTGACGATGTGCCTGATGTATTGAAAGACCTGCCTGTAAAAGAGCTTTGGGGCATTGGCTCAAAGACTTCAGAGAGGCTTGCAGCGCTCGGCATAAAAACCTGCGGCGAACTCGGAAGGGCATCAGCAAGCCTTTTAAGAAACAGGTTCGGGATTATTGGCGAAACACTGAAATTAATGGGCATGGGCATCTGCAGCAGGCCTGTTATTGCAGAAGAGGAGGAGCCGAAGTCAATTGGCCACAGCATGACCCTTCCAAAAAACATAGGAGACAGGGATGAAATAAAGGCTTATATCCTGAAGCTCAGCGAAATGGTTGGAAGGCGGGCGAGGAGGTACAGATATTTAGGCAGAAAGGTCTCCCTTACATTAAGGTATCCTGACTTTGAGACCTTTACAAAACAGACCACATTATCTCAATATGCAAATGATACACATATTATATATAAAAGCGCAGCAGATATGCTGAGCGGGATAAGATTAAAGGATAGAATAAGGCTTATCGGCGTCTGCCTTTCTGATATAACAGAAGATGAACCGCATCAGCCTTCATTATTTGAGATTGAAAGAAGGAGAAAGGATCTCCTTAATATAATGGATGCTGTTAATGACAGGTTTGGGGATTTTAAACTTACATGGGCATCGTATATCATGCAGGAGAGGGATGGAGGCGTAATATCGCCTGCGTGGAGGCCGACAGGCGTCAGATTAACATTGTAATCACACAATTACAAAGAACAGATAGTAAACAATTATATTGATTATTGCCAGAGGTATGCCGACCTTTGCAAATTCAAGAAATGTTATGGTTTCATGCGCCCTCTTTTCTGCATTCTGGATTATTATCACATTGCTTGCAGCGCCGAGTATAAATATATTCCCTGCAATGGTGCTTCCTGCTGCAAGTGCAATCATCTCCTTTGTTGAAGAACCTGCATGAATAAGCATTGGCAAATAAAGGGCGACTAACGGGACATTAGAGATCAACTGGCTTAAGAGCACGCTTACACTTAAGATCATGCTGATTGAGTTAACATTGATATTGAGGCCTGTCATAACGCCCTGAAAAAATCCGCTGTTCCATACAGCCTGCATTAAAATAAACATGGCAGAAAAAAAGATTAAGGTATGCCAGTCAATATTTTTGATTATTTTATATCTCTTATTGCCAAAGACTAATATGGGCAATGCGCCAATTAAGGCAATATAGGTCAGCCTGAAGTCATACATCTGGCTTGAGAAGAGGCTGAAAGCAGCCTTTAAAACTATCAGGAACAGAATTAATATTAAAGATAGCCTGCTCAATTTGGCAAGCTGAGAATCTTTTATGGGCTACTGTGAGTGCTTTAATGAACCGTTTTTAAAGTGTTCTTTAAAAAATAATTTTAGTAGAAGTAATGTTAGAAAGAGATTTATTATTGTAGGCAGAAGAAGGTATTTTAGAAATGTAACAAAAGGATTTTTTATATTGCCGTCAACTGCAATTAAAAGATTCTGCGGGTTTCCAATCGGGCTCATAACACTGCCTATTGTTATTGCAAAGGCAAGGGTAAGCAGTAAAAGCTTTGCAGAGATATTGTGCTTTCTTGCAAGGAGCAGAACAGCAGGTGTGCCGATAATAGCAAGGGTATCATTCATCAATAATGCAGAGGCTGTTCCCATGCCAAAGAGGATAAATAAGACTAAGCTGTCTACTGACTTTGCCTTCTTGAAGAACTTATACAGGATGTGCGATAAATAGCCGCTCTCGTGCAATGCCTCGCCAACCACAAACAT
>JAHFEP010000148.1 GCA_023248415.1 Nitrospirota bacterium | reverse complement strand
ATTTAGAGGCTTACAGGCTCAAATACAACACCTATAGGCCGCATGAGGCGCTGGGATACGATGTTCCAGCTAATTATTATAAACTTAATAACATGGTAGGACTAACTTTAAACTCAAATTAGTTGTTCCGAAATCGTCGGGCAGGACAGAAACCTCCCGAAGCTAAAGTCTAAGACAATTCATCGCAATCTGTTTAATATGGTTGCCTTAGGATGTCTTACTATCATTCTTCTGGGTAGATCAGTAGATTTTTTTTGATGATCGTATATTCATGGGCGCTTTCGGTGTGATTCTTGGAGGACTGGGATTCAAAATAACAGGAGATATATTCCATACTCCAAATGATTCGGATTGTAAAGAGAGTCAATAGGGTCTGATCTTGAAATATTAACAAACTATTGCCACAAAGTAGGCAACCCGTATACCAAAAAATAGTATTACGCATTAGAGGCAACAACCTATTATCTAAATGTATCAATAGATAGGCAGATAGCTACTCCAACAGGCAATGTTCATCAGGTAGTTTTTACTGCCCTTTATGCTCCCGCTGACCTTCCGTAAAATTTTTGTTTACAATTTCTTTTTAGTTGTTGCAATAATATGTAAATTGAGTAATAATAACAATATGTTTACATTAATCTTGCTGAAACAGTGAGGGACTGCTTGGAGCGTCAGCGCCATAATGAAAAGACAATAATTGCATTAGAAGGGATTCCTTTTATACTAATTGCTGCGTTTCTGTCCCTTATTGCCTATTTTATTGGCTTTACAATAATAGCTATAATATTAGGCATCATCACTCTTTTTATTATCTGGTTTTTCAGAAACCCTGAACGGCAGATACCAAAGGGAAGAGGCCTGATAGTTGCTCCTGCTGATGGCAAAATTATTGAGATAAAAGAGGTTGAGGAGAGAAGATATCTAAAAGAGAAGTGTTTAAAGGTCAGTATCTTTATGAATATCTTTGATGTGCATGTAAACAGGGTGCCATATTCAGGAACCATAACAGGGGTCTTTTATAATAAGGGGAAATTTATGGCTGCTGACAAGGAGATGGCATCCCTTGCGAATGAACATAATGCAGTGCTTTTATCAATCCCGGAAGGCAAAAAAATCCTTTTTATTCAGATAGCCGGACTGATTGCAAGGAGGATTGCCTGCTGGGTTAAAAGGGGCGACGAGGTTGAAAGGGGACAGAGATTTGGCCTTATAAGATTTGGCTCAAGGGTTGACATATACCTGCCTCTTGGGGTAAAATTAAGGGTATTCGTTGGTAATAAGACCATAGCGGGGGTAACCATTTTGGGGGTGATAGAATGAGGGAAAGGGCAAGAAAAGGGATATATATTATCCCAAATCTCTTTACCACTGCAAATATGTTCAGTGGTTTTTATGCGATTATTGCTACCTTTAATGAAGACTATTTCCTTGCAGCAATTGCAATCCTGATTGCAACGATCTTTGATAACTTAGACGGCAAGGTGGCAAGGCTTACAAAGTCAACAAGCAGGTTTGGCGTAGAATACGACTCACTTGCAGACCTTGTATCCTTTGGACTGGCGCCTGGTTTATTAGCCTTCTCATGGGCGCTGAATGCATACGGCCGTATAGGCTGGGTTGCAGCATTCTTGTTTGTTGTGTGCGGCGCTTTGAGGCTTGCAAGGTTTAATGTGCTTGTTGGCACTGTTGACAGCAAGTATTTTTTGGGGCTTCCAATACCTGCTGCAGCAAGCCTTGTAGCAACAACCATATTATTAGACCAGCATTTCATAGGCATGGACAAGGCAATAATAAGGCCCCTTGTTATTCTGGTAATGACATACACACTTGCCTTTTTAATGGTAAGCAATATAAAATACAGGAGCTTTAAGGAATTCAATTTAAGAGAGCGCAAACCCTTCAGGGTTTTGGTTGCAGCAGTGCTGATTTTAGTTCTGTTTGCTGCTGAACCTTATTTGATGCTCTTTTTATTCTTTGCAGTTTATGCATCATCAGGTATAATTGAATTAATAGTCAGGATGCTCTTAAGAGAATCAAAGGCTGAGCAGACAAAGACAGAAGAGATGGAAGAAGAGTTAGAAGACAGGGAAATAATTCTTAATAAAAAAAAGATATAATACCGCTGTCGTAAGCCTTAAGCAAAAATATCTTAGAACTTAAGACTTAGAGCTTAAAACTGTAGTAATATAGGCTGTGATGAGGAGCAGTAAACATTTCACAACTTTTTAGAGAGCTGATGTCGGGTGCAAATCAGCAGTGGAAAATGTTGAACTCGCCTCTGAGCCGCAGATGCGAAAGGCAATAAGTGCCGAGTAGAGTCTGCCGTGAGCCTGCGTTAAGGGCAGAAAATAAGGGTCTTCGCAAGAAGGCTGAAGAAGGGTGGTACCACGGGAGCTTATAAAGCCCTCGTCCCTTTTGGGATTGAGGGCTTTTTTATTTGAGACATCAATTTGTCATTCCCGTGAAAACGGGAATCCAGAATCCCTTTCTGCAAAAGCACGGAACTAAAGAAACTGGACTCCTTCCTGCTTGCGCCTGTCTGCCGACAGGCAGGAATGACATAAATAATATATGAGGAGGAATAATGACCCGTATAATAAAAATCTTTGATACAACGCTCCGCGATGGCGAGCAGTCGCCTGGCGCATCAATGAATGTGGAAGAAAAGCTGCAGGTTGCAAAACAGCTTAACCGTTTGGGTGTTGATATAATTGAGGCTGGCTTTGCCATAAGCTCAGCCGGAGACTTTGAGGCAATCAAGAGGATTGGCAGCGAGGTTGAAGGCCCGGTTATCTGCAGCCTTGCAAGGGCAAAAGAGACGGATATAAAAAGGGCATGGGAGGCATTAAAGGATGCGCCTAAAAAGAGGATACATACATTCCATTCAACATCAGACATACATCTAAAGCATCAGTTCAGGGTCAGCCGCGAGCAGGCAATAAAAATATCTGCTGAGATGGTGAAGCTTGCAAAGGGCTTTGTAGATGATGTTGAATTCTCACCCATGGATGCCACAAGGACAGACCTGAATTATTTACTTGAGGTAATTGATGCTGTTATTGAGGCAGGCGCAACTACTGTGAATATACCTGATACAGTTGGATATACAACGGCTGAGGAGTTTGGCAGGGTTATAAAGGCAATAAAGGAGAGGATTGGGGATAAGGCTGTAATCTCTGTCCACTGCCACAATGATCTTGGCCTTGCTGTTGCAAATTCACTCTCAGCTATTTTAAATGGCGCTGGACAGGTGGAGTGCACAATCAACGGCATTGGCGAACGCGCTGGAAACTGCTCTATGGAAGAGGTTGTGATGGCATTAAGGACGCGCAGGGATTTTTACAATGCAGATACAAATATTAATACAAAAGAGATTATACGTTCAAGCAGGCTTATCACAAAGATAACAGGCATCCCTGTTCAGCCGAATAAGGCAATAGTTGGCGCAAATGCCTTTGCACATGAGGCAGGCATACATCAGGACGGTCTGCTAAAAGAAAAGACAACATACGAGATAATTAACCCTGAAACTATTGGCCTGCACAGCGCCAAGCTTGTGCTCGGCAAACATTCGGGCAGGCATGCGTTCAAGGCAAGGCTGAAGGATCTCGGCTACGATTTAACACAGGAGGAGATTGAAAGCGCCTTTGAGAAATTCAAGCATCTTGCTGACCAGAAGAAGGGTATATACGATGAGGATATTGAGACCCTCGTATCAGAAGAGATATCAAGGATACCAGAGGTCTACAGCCTAATTGATTTAACAATATCTGGCGGCATTAATGTGAAACCGTCTGCAAGATTAAAGCTAAAGGTGGACGACCATATTGTGGAAAAGGAAGAGCATGGAGACGGGCCTGTTGATGCTACATACAAGGCAATAGCATCTATCACCCAGACAAAAAGCATTCTTTTAAAATTTGAGGTAAAGAGCATAACAGGCGGCACAGATGCGCTTGGAGAGGTGACAGTATCTCTTGAAGAAGATGAGCGGACAGTAAGGGGTCATGGAGCTGACACTGATATTATTGTTGCCAGCGCAAAGGCATATATCAATGCATTAAACAAGCTGGTGTATATTAAAAAGAGCAAAAAATAAGAAAAGGAAAGGGCTTGATTTGAAGGGATAGTTTGTGTATACTTTGCTGATTATTTAAATGCCTATGTCTGTCATTCCCGCGTAGGCGGGAATCCAGACATTTCCCATGCAAAAGCAATGAATCATTTCAAAGACTCTGGATTCCTGCTTTCGCAGGAATGACAAAGAGAGCAACAACCATGAAAATGACCATAACAGAAAAGATACTTGCTGCTCACTGTGGAAAAGAGGCAGTTACACCCGGCGAGCTTCTCAATTGCAAGGTTGATATTGTCCTTGCAAATGACATTACTGCGCCAATTGCAATAAAGGAGTTTAAAAAGGCAGGGGCTAAAAAGGTCTTTGACAAGGACAGGATTGCTCTTGTGCCTGACCACTTTGCACCAAATAAGGATATTCAGTCTGCTGAGCAGACAAAGATGCTCAGGGAGTTTGCCAAAGAACACAACCTTTCTTTATACTTTGAAGTAGGCAGGATGGGTGTGGAGCATGCCCTTTTGCCAGAGCAGGGGATTGTTGGCCCAGGTGATGTCGTTATCGGCGCGGACAGCCATACATGCACTTATGGCGGACTCGGGGCATTTTCAACAGGTGTTGGAAGCACAGATGTTGCTGCTGCAATGATTACTGGCGAGATATGGTTTAAGGTGCCTGAGTCAATGAAGTTTATCTATCGCGGCAAGCTAAACAAATGGGTAAGCGGCAAGGATTTGATACTCTACACAATCGGTGACATTGGTGTAGATGGGGCATTGTATCGCGCAATGGAGCTTACAGGCGAGACAATAGAAAATATGGGAATGGCTGGAAGGCTTACCATGTGCAACATGGCAATTGAGGCAGGCGCAAAGAATGGCATTATACCACCTGATAAGATTACAGAGGAATATATAAAAGGAAGGGCAAAGAGGCCGTATAAATTTTATCAGAGCGATAAAGATGCAAAATATGTTGATGTAAGAGAATACGACTGCAATAAGATTGAACCTGTTGTTGCATGTCCTCATCTTCCTGAGAATACAAAATTTGTGAGTGAATTGAATCATGTAACCATTGACCAGGTCTTTATCGGCTCATGCACAAACGGCAGGATAGAGGATTTAAGAGAGGCAGCATCTGTAATAAAAGGCAAAAAGGTTGCGCCCTATGTAAGGATGATTGTGATACCAGCAACTCAGGAGGTGTACAGGCAGGCAATGAAGGAGGGGCTCTTTGATATATTCCTTGATGCCAATGCCTCAATCTCCACACCAACCTGCGGGCCGTGCCTTGGCGGGCACATGGGCGTACTTGCAAAAGGCGAGAGGGCAGTTGCAACATCCAACAGGAATTTTGTAGGCAGGATGGGACATCCTGAGAGCGAGGTCTATCTTTCAAACCCTGCAATTGCTGCTGCATCTGCTGTGCTTGGAAGAATCGGCTCGCCTGAGGAGTTAAAATGATGCTCAAGGGTCATGTGTGGAAATTCGGGAGCGATATAGATACTGATGCAATAATACCTGCAAGATATCTGAACACATCAGACCCAGCAGAACTTGCAAAACACTGCATGGAGGATGCTGACAAGGACTTTGCAAAGAAGATAAAGAAGGGCGATATCATTGTTGCAGGCAAGAACTTTGGATGCGGCTCATCAAGGGAACATGCGCCTATTTCAATAAAGGCGTGCAATATTTCATGTGTTATCGCCAAATCCTTTGCAAGGATATTTTACAGAAATGCATTTAATATAGGTCTGCCTATTTTAGAATCGCCAGAGGCATCTGATAAGATAAAAGAGGGCGATGAGATAGAGGTTGATACTGAAAAGGGGATAATTAAAAACCTTACTAAAAAAGAGGATTACAAGGTCAGTCCAATACCGCTATTTATGCAGGAGCTTATTAATGCAGGGGGGCTGATGGAGTGGACAAAAAACAGGATTCAAAAATCAAAATGAAAAATTCAAAAATGAAGGAGGATTTATAATTAGATGTCTAAAACACACAAGATTGCAGTTCTGCCAGGCGACGGCACAGGGCCCGAAGTAGTTGCAGAGGGGATTAAGGTATTAAAGGCTGCTGCTGCAAAAAAGGGATTTAAACTTGATTTAACCAATTTTGATTTGGGAGGCGAGAGGTATTTAAAGACAGGTGAGATACTGCCTGACTCTGCATTAAATGAACTTAGAAAATTCAAGGCAATATTTCTTGGCGCAATCGGACATCCAGATGTAAAGCCCGGCATACTTGAAAAGGGGCTTTTATTAAGGCTGAGGTTTGAGCTTGACCAATATATTAATCTTAGGCCTGTAAAACTCTATGCCGGAGTTGATACGCCTTTAAAGAATAAAAAGCCAGAGGACATAGACTTTGTTGTTGTAAGGGAGAATACAGAAGGCCTCTATGCAGGCGCAGGCGGCACATTAAAAAAGGGGACACCTGATGAGGTTGCTGTTCAGGAGTCTATTAACACAAGAAAGGGTGTTGAGCGCTGTATCAGATATGCCTTTGAGTATACAAGAAAGAGGAACAAGAGAAAGAAGCTTACGCTATGCGGCAAAACAAATGTCCTGACCTACGCCTTTGACTTATGGGAGAGGGCATTCAATGAGGTTAAGAAGGAATATCCCGATGTAACAACTGACTATGCGCATGTGGATGCAACAACCATGTGGATGGTAAAGAACCCTGAATGGTTTGATGTTATTGTTACTGACAATATGTTTGGTGATATTATAACTGACCTTGGCGCAATGATTCAGGGAGGAATGGGTATTGCTGCTGGAGGGAATATCAATCCTCAAGGCACATCCATGTTTGAACCAATAGGCGGCTCTGCGCCAAAGTATACAGGGAAAAATGTAATAAACCCGCTTGCAGCAATATGTGCTGGCGGAATGCTCTTAGAGCATATTGGAGAGGAAGAGGCAGCATTGGATATTGAAAAGGCTGTAATGAAGGCTGTAAGCAAGGACATAAAAAGCCTTGCAGCAGGGAAGATGGGATTTTCAACAACAGAGGTTGGTGATTTAATTTCTAAATATGTGGCGGCTTCGTAAAGA
>JAHFEP010000025.1 GCA_023248415.1 Nitrospirota bacterium | reverse complement strand
GAGAGTAAAAGAGTTAAAGAGGCTGCATATCATTCACAAGCTCAAGGAGAAGAAGATAAGCCAGCAAACGGCATCAGAGCTTTTAGGATTATGCATAAGGCAGGCAAGGAGGATATTAAAGAGAGTTGAGGAAGAAGGAGACACAGGGATTATCCATAAATCTCGTGGCAAGCCGTCAAACAGGCTCTTTTCGGAAGAATTAAAGAGCAAAGCAACAAATCTTTACAGAGAAGAATACGGAGATTTTGGACCAACCCTTGCCAATGAGAAGATGCAAGAGATACACGGTATAAGCATATCAACCCAGACACTTCGCAACTATCTTATAGAACAAGGCTTATGGCAGAAAAAGAGAAAGGGGAAGAAACATCGGAAGTGGAGGGAGAGGAAAGAGCATTTTGGCGAGATGATACAAATGGACGGTTCACACCATGACTGGTTTGAAGGAAGAGGTCCTAAACTGGTGCTTATGGCATACATAGACGATGCCACGAATAATGTCTATGCAGGGTTTTACGACTACGAAGGGACACTGCCTGCTATGGACAGTTTTAAGGGGTATGTGGGGCATTATGGGATGCCACAGAGCATATATCTTGACAGACACTCGACCTATAAATCCACAGCCAAGCCCACGATAGAAGATGAGCTTGACAACAGGATGCCCATGAGTCAATTTGAGAGGTCAATGGAAGAGATTGGAGTAAAAGTAATACACGCCCTTTCACCTCAGGCAAAGGGAAGGATAGAGAGGCTGTTCGGGACGTTTCAGGATAGAGTGATAAAGGAAATGAGGCTTAAAGGAGTAAGCACAAAACAAGAAGCAAATGAGTTCTTAAAGGAATATCTGCCTATATACAATTTAAAATTTGGTAAAAAGGCAGCAAAAGAAGCAGACCTTCACAGACCCATTACAAAAGGGATGGAACTGGACGACATCCTTTGCATAAAGACAAAGCGGGCATTAAGGAATGACTTTACCATAGTCCACAATAAGAATCTTTACCAGATAGAAGACAAAGTAAATACAAGGCATGTCATGATAGAAGAAAAGATAGACGGAAGTATGATGATAAAACACAAGGCTGATAGATTAAGATTTCATGAGATAACAGCAAGACCTGTAAAAGAGAAACAAGAAACATCTCATATTTACAAACCAAGAAAGAAATATATTACCCCAAAGGATCACCCTTGGAGGAAGGCATTTATCAATAAACAAAAGCGGACATTTCTAAATGTTTTAAAAGAGGACATTTCTAATTGTGGTTGACACATGTCTTCTTTTACTTGACCGTCTTTCCAAAAGATGTTATTATTTAATTAATTCATATTTTAAAATTCGCTGTTCCTGGAAAAAGACAATATCAAATGTAAGCCCCGGAATAACTCAGGGGCTTTTTTTATTTGGAACACAAAAAAGAGGGAGTTTATGGAATTTAAAAGATTTAATCTCAATGAAAAAATAGAGGCCGGAGTAACGGCTGCCGGGTATCTAACACCAACGCCGATTCAGGATCAGGCAATCCCTTCGGTCATGCAGGGTCGGGATGTCATGGGTCTGGCGCAGACCGGCACAGGGAAGACTGCTGCATTTGCGCTGCCGATACTTCACAGGCTGATGCAGGGGAGCCACGGCCACGTCCGAGCCCTTATCATCGCCCCCACCCGCGAACTGGCGGAGCAGATACATGTGGCCATCGGGGAGTTGGGAAGGCAGACTCGCCTGAAGAGCGTTACGGTCTATGGAGGTGTCAGCATGAACGCTCAGATAGAGAAGCTTAAGCGGGGCGCAGAGATAGTCGTGGCCTGTCCTGGACGGCTACTGGACCACATCAATCAAAAAACAATTAACCTGTCCCATGTAGAGGTGCTGGTACTGGACGAGGCTGACCATATGTTTGACATGGGCTTTTTACCAGACATCCGCCGGATACTCAGCCACCTTCCCAAGAAGCGTCAGACCCTCCTCTTCTCGGCCACCATGCCCGAAGAGATAAGGCGGCTTGCCCACGATGTCCTGACCAATCCTGTCACTCTTCAGGTCAGCGATACCGCTGCGCCTATCACCGTAACACATGCCCTCTACCCGGTAAGCGAGCACCTTAAGACGGCTCTGCTCCTGAAACTTTTGCGCCATACCGACACCGAGTCCGTATTGATCTTCACCCGCACAAAGCACCGGGCCAAGCGCCTGGGCGAGCAGTTGGGAAAAGCCGGCTACAAGGCCGCATCCCTCCAGGGGAATTTGTCCCAGAACCGGCGACAGGCAGCGCTGAACGGCTTCAGGGATGGCACCTTTCAGGTCCTTGTGGCTACAGACATCGCAGCCCGCGGTATAGATGTATCCCAGATATCCCACGTCATCAATTACGATATTCCCAATACACCTGAGGCATACGTCCACCGCATCGGGAGGACGGGCCGCGCCGCCCGGAGCGGAGATGCCTTTACCCTTGTAACCAGTGAAGACAACGTGATGGTGCGCACTATAGAAAGGGTCCTCGGTTTTCATCTGGAGCGCCGCACCGTACCAGACTTTGATTACAACGTCATCTCGCCTAAGAAGGGCAGCGAATTCGCTCGCCCTACGAGGCAGCCACAGCACCGCAGGCCTGACGCTGCAAGAAAGAGCTATTCACAGGGGAGGACGTCTGCCCAGCCAGGAGCAGCCAAGCCAACTTCTTCCGGCAAACCCTGTTGGCAGCCAGGGAAAACGGCCTACGTCGCCAGCGCACCGCCACGACGATTCAAACAGCCAAGACGCGCCGGATAAGGGTGTCCTGTCCGCACGTTCGCAACACAATTTCAACCGTTTTTTTCATTTAAATACAGGAGAGATTGTGGGATATGCAATGGATGTCAGGATGACAAAGGACAATCATTGTATAAATTCAATAAAATCTTGCTTGCAATTTTGCATTTACTATGAGCATTATTGATATTTCAAATCTTCACAAATCCTACGGCTCAACAAATCTCCTGAATGGCGTGACCTTTACTATTGAGGAAGAGGAAAAGGTCGGGTTTGTCGGAATGAACGGGTGCGGAAAGTCTACCCTTTTCAAAATTGTCGCTGGCCTTGAAATTAAGGATAAAGGCATTATCTCATTCAAAAAGGGGGCATCTGTCGGGTATCTGTCCCAGGACCCTCGTCTGGACGAATCTAAAACCATAAATGAAGAGATAGAGACTGCCCTGAAGGAGATCAGGGGCAAGGTTTTCAGATATAACCAGATAGCCGAGATGCACCCTTCTTCTGCTGCTAATTTTAGCAAACTCATGGAGGAACAGGGAGAGCTTCAGTCATGGTTAGAGCATCATGGCGGCTGGAATACAGATTACAGGATAGAAACAGTGCTTACCCACCTGAAGATAAAGGACAAAAATCAGCCTATATCCATTCTTAGCGGCGGTTTGAGGAAGAGGGTTGCCCTGGCAAAGTTGATACTGCAATCCCCTGACCTTCTTCTATTGGACGAGCCAACCAATCACCTTGATGCAGAGACCACTGACTGGCTGGAAGGGTATCTAAAAAGCTATCCTGGTGCATTGATGCTGATAACCCACGACCGTTACTTTCTCGACAATGTGGTCAACCAGATGTTCGAGCTGGAGAAGGGGAAGATCACCTGCTACAGCGGCGGATACTCAAAATACCTCGTTGATAGGGGAGACAGGCTCCTCCATGAAGACAGGGTGCAGACCAGGCTCCTGAACCTCTTCCGAAGAGAGGAGGAGTGGATGAGCCGGGGGCCAAAGGCGAGAGGGACAAAGGCCAAGGCCAGGATTGACAGGTTCCACGAGCTGGAGGAAAAAACAAAGACCGCTGTCCAGAAAGGGCTTAACCTTGAATTCAAGATGGACCAGAGACTTGGAAAAACAATATTAGAGCTCGTGTATCTCACCAAATCTTACGGCAGCAGACAGATATTTAAGCCCTTTAGCCTGAGCATGAAACAGGGGGACAGGATAGGTATCATAGGCGCAAACGGGAGCGGGAAGACGACCTTTCTAAAGATCATCCTTGGACAGGAGTATCCAACATCAGGCAGTGTAAACATTGGGAAAAACACGAAGATATCTTATTTCGACCAGGAAAGAAGCGCCCTTGACCCGGAGACGAGGGTGGAAGAGGCATTAGGAGAAGGTTACTGGGTAACCATAGGCGGGGAGAAGAGGCATAAGACAGGATACCTTGAGGAGTTTCTCTTTGAAAAATACGACCACAGAAAACCGATAAAGCTCCTTTCCGGCGGAGAGAGGGCGAGACTTATCATGGCAAAGATGATGCTTGAAGGTTGTAACATGCTTATCCTTGATGAGCCTACCAACGATCTGGACATCCCGACCCTGCAGCTCTTAGATGAGGCCCTGACCTCCTTCCCCGGCTGCATCCTCATGGTAACCCATGACAGGTTCTTCCTTGACAAGGTGGCCACAGGAATCCTGAGTTTTGAGGACAACGGAGAGGTGGTATTTTATGAGGGAAATTATGAGATATATAAAACACTGAAGGGCCGGAGAGAAAATAGTAGAGACGTCCCGGCAGTGCGTCTGTGCAAAGAAAAAAGAGCAGAAGATATAAGGCAAAAGAAAGAAAAGAAGGGGCTTTCATACAAAGAGAGGCTGGAGCTTGAAGAGATTGAAAGGGTAATAGAAGGGCTTGAGGCAAGGAAGGAGGAGGTTGAGGCCATCCTTGCAAACCCTGTTGATTTTGCCAATAACCCCGAAAAGCTCAGAGAGACAGGGGAAGAGTTTGGCCGTGTTGAAAAGTCTCTCTCTGAACTGCTTAAGCGATGGGAGGAGTTGGAGATGAAAAAGGGCATGTAGTGAAAAAGTGAGTAATGAAATAGAATTTTATCATCAATTACAAGAGAGGGACTGCCTAAAAAACTACAGCTCTTTTTGCGCCTTCAAAATGACGCTGTTTATGATTGCCTTGAGGGTGTTAAAAACGCCGTCGCCGTTTACAGCAACAGACTCAAAATACGGAACCTTATATCTATTCAGTTCTCCCTGAAGAATATCAATAGACTCAATACCTGTCAGGTCTCTCTTATTGTATTGTATCACCCATGGAAATACTTTTATATCCATGCCTTCTTCGGAAAGGTTATTCTCCAAATCCAATAATGTCTCTATGTTAGAATCCATCCTGTCTTTCTGAGAGTCTGCAACAAAGACAATACCGTCTACACCCTTTAATATTATCTTTCTGCTTGAGGCATAAAAGACCTGGCCGGGCACTGTATAAAGATTGAATTTCGGCCTCTTGCCTTTTATCCTTCCTACATCAAGCTGGAGGAAGTCAAAGAATATTGTCCTGTCCTCCTTTGTCTTTAATGAAACAAGATCGCCTGCAACTGATGAATCAAGCTTTGAATGGATGTATTCAAGATTCGTTGTCTTGCCGCTCATGCCGGGGCCGTAATAGACAATCTTTAGATTTATCTCCTGTAATGCCCAGTTTATGAACATACCGCCTTTTGCTCCTTACTTTTTAAAGATACTATCAAGTGCATCATTAAGATGCAGGTTGAATTCTGTATTTAATATCTCTTTTCCATTATCTGCATCGCTGCTGTTGTTTACTATCTCTAACAACGTTTCAACAGCCTTTTTTGTGTATACCCTGATAACGCCAAGCGTTACACTTGTGGCAAAGACAATCACCAAAAAGTGATTCTCGCCGACATTGGAGAGATAAACATTGTTAGTCTCGCCCTCGTGAAAGAGGAGCCTGAATCTTGCCTTCTCCCCTACTATCTTTGCCATCTCAGAGGTTGCGGCAAAATCGCTTGCTGCAAGGGCTGACAGCACAGATGTATTTATCTGCCTTGTATCGCCGTTCTGGGCAATAAGCTGGCCGTTTATATCAGAGAGTAATAGCGCAGTAGCCCTTGTCTTTTGCGTAAGCTCTGTAAGGCACTTCTGGATGCCGTCGTATTGGAGTGAGGATATCTCTATTTTTTTACTGCCATCCCTTTCCAGTAAAGACATATTTTATCCTTAACCGCTTGCCTGCCTGCTTCTTAAGCGTAAGATTGCTGCCTTAAGGCTCTCCCTCATCCTTTCAAGTGATTCTGCTAATTTTCCAACCTCGCCTTTTGAATCAACGGATATTTTGATGTCCATATCGCCCATGCTTATCCTGTTTGCAGCCTCTGTGAGATGAAGGACGGGCTGGACAACGCTCCTTGAAAAAGTAAGGGCAATGATAAGGCCAGCAGATGCAGCTAATAATAGTATCCCAATGAAGAGGCCTCCTGTATAAACCCTTAATCTGCTCAACTGGTCATGAAGGTCGCCTAATTTATTAATCGGTTCAAGAGCTGTTTCCCGCTTTTGAGCAATAACAGCCCTCCAGTTTAAACTGCTCTCTTTGCCGTCTTTACTGCGGGAATAGCCGATAATTGCATCTACATCCTTGCCATTTATATTAACCTTTTCCCTTGTGTATCCTTCTTTACCTACATTCTTTGATGCAGTAAGATTCTTATAAAACTCCTTGCCCTTATCAGTCATTATTATTTCTTTATTATGATTAGAGGCAGTGTCAGCAAGTATCCTGCCGGATGAATCAAAGATAACAACATTTGTATCCTTAAACCTCTTTGCTGTTTCATTTGCAACTGTCTGGATTGCAGAGGCATCAAGGATGGCCTTCATTACACCTAAAGGCTTTTTGGTATCCAGATCATCAATGCGGATAGATATGGCAACAGAATAGGCTCCTGCAGATTCATCATATTCAACCTTTCCGATGTCCCTGCCCTTTTCCCATGCAGTATCCCACCATGCCTCTCCCTTCTGGACAAAGTCAGATGTCATGTTTGTGATTGCCACATTGAATCCATGGTCTTCTGTAATAAAGATTTCGCGGAAAACGCCTGATTTTTCCATCTGGTGTTTAAGATACTTTGTTGCTATAGGATTTACATTCAGCTTTCTTGTGCTGCTCATCCTCTTTTCCAGCGCATCTTCGGAAAGTTTGTGGAGGTTTGCCTTTGTTGCAAGTTTTGAACCTTCAACAGCAGCATCTATGATTAATGGATTTGACGCCCATATCTGGACATCATTAATTCTCTCTGAAACATAGGTATTAAGAATGTTTACAGTATCAGTGGCCTCTTTAGATAAATTTTCTCCAACTACACTCGCCTCCATCCTTTTTTCAGTATCAGCAAGGGCTGTTGAAAATTTCTGCAGGGAATTATTGAAGGATATATAGACAACTACGCCGACTACTAACAGAGGAATTAATGCTACTGCTAATATTTGCATTGTCAGTTTTGCTTTTAACAATAGCCATAAGCCGCCTATTTTTTCTTTAAAAAGATTCATCTCATTCATTTTCTCATCTCCTTTTAAAATTGATTAACTTTCTTTTAAATGTTTTTAATTACATTAAGCATCGCCTGCTGAAAACTAATCCGCTTTGTTTCATCTGATATATCACTGCTTATGTATTCTATTAATTTTGCCAGTCTGATTTTGGGAAAGGCATTTTTATCATGCTTCAGCATTCCGATCTTTTCCTCAATAATAATGGACGCCATTGGTCCCATAACCTTTACCAGTGCATCCTCTAAAAGATGGAAGAAATTTCCATTTACCAATTCATTTGCCGGAGGTCTTGGCTTCTCAGACTCTTCTATCAGCCCTTCTTTATAAAGCCTGTAGATAGTCCTTGATGTATCAAACTCGCTGAACCCTATGCTCTCTGCTATCTCTTCAACATTCTTTGCGCCGTTTATATTTGCAAGTATCTTCCACTCCTCTGCCCTGAGATTCACATCCTTTGGCGTCTTATTTGCAGCAATCTTAAATACCACATTTGTCGTTGGTATAATCTTTCTTATGTTATTCCACTCCTCTGAAATGATTTTGCTCCATTCGTCAATGTTCTGGAGGCCCATGTCAAACATATCCTTTGCTATATTATCCATTGCTGCATCAGGAATGAAGTTGAAATCCCCGTTCATCCATGTCATCAGCTCATAGAGTGCATCCGCCCCAGACTTGTTGTTCCATTTAGCGTATAAGATTGCGCCGTCCTTTAAATAAATCTCCCCCTTCTTATTTTCCTTTGAAAGCTCAAGCTTACCTGTCTTATTGCCTGACATAAGAAGTTTGAGTATCTCTGACAGGTTCATTTGAGAAAGTGTACCGTTAAGAATGTTTGCCATAGTCCCTTCCTTTATGTCATGTTAAACATCCTGATTCCAGAAGACCCTCTTGAAACCCTTTTTTCATTTAAATCCTTTAATACAACATTCAATGTTAGCCTTAGCAGTGATGTATCTACTGAGCTTTTGCAGAGCACCACAAGATAAAAATTGCTGCCCTTCTGCACAATCACCCTTCCGTAATCATATAAAAGGTCAAAACCCTTTATGCCTTCGCCTGCAGCGTCAATGGCGGCATCAAGCTGCATAACCTCCCTGCCGATGGATTCAAGAAGGCTTTGTGTCAAAAAAGGACTCTGCTGCGATGAAACTATGCTGCCATTTTTGTTTACCAGCACTGAATCCATTACACCTGCTATTGAATTTATTTCGTTTAATTTATCTTGCATCTGCTACTTCCTAAGGCTGTTATCCTTCTCTATCGCAAGCTGCTGAGCTAACTTATTCTCGACTGCGCTACCAAAAAGATGCGGCATTGCTGAGGCAAGATTAAAGGCATCAATCTGATTTTTGTATTTTTCCCTGACAGGCTGGATATCTGCCTTTACCCTTGTCAGAACGCCGTTCTGAGACGCCTTTGCAGAAAATTCATTGAGCATTATTTTCAATACCTCTGCAATCCCTTCAAGGAGTTTTTTTGACTCAACATTGCCTGAATATGCAAGCTTCCCGTCTTTATAATCAAACTCGCCTGCAAAGGGGTCTAAAAAGGAATATTTGTCCGCCATATCAGTGGACGTCTTTTTAAGCATGAACAGAAAATCGCCCTTTTTGAACATGCTGTCAACAACCCTTTCTGTCACTGAAAATATCTCCTGAATCACCAAAAGGAGGTCTTTTACATCTGCCCCGTCTATCTTTATCTGCCCGCTTATATTTGTTTTTGAAAGATTGGCTTTAAATACATTAAATACTGCGCCCTCCTTTGCTGCCTTTGCAGTAATACTATTCAACGTATCTCCGCCTGATTGCACAACACCGTCATTATCTGAAAAAATGGCCTCAACAGGCTCGCCGGAATGTAAAAAGACAATGCCGTTTCCTGCATTATTCTTTATTGCTATCTCTATATGGCCTGTGTGTCCTTCTGACTTCAGCTTTGTTACAAGCTTGTCAAGGCTGCTGAAATCTGTTGTAAGATTTTTGTGGACAGCCTCGCCTTCAACTGCTGCTGAAAGCATTGCCACCGTCTCTTCCGAAAGCTGATACACGCTTATTGTCCCGTCCTTCTCCTTGGCCCTGCTCATAAGAATATTTACTGCTTCCTGTCCTGTCTTTTTTGTATTACTCTCAGACACGGCATTTATTATACTGCCCCTTTCCAAGAATAAAACAGCCTCATACTGCCAGAAATGCACGTTTACATAACCTGTAAAGCCGCTTTCGCTCAGCTCGTGGAGGAAGACATTGAGATTCATATAAGAGGTATTCAGATTTTCATGGACTATCTTTCCTTTAGGCAGAAGCATATCTTTATCAACCTCCTACTAATTGCCTGTTAAGAATATTGTTAATAGATGAATCAACCATGTCTGTTAATGAATTACTGTTCATTTTAATCTCAAAATAATAGGGGTCACGCCTGATGATAAGCATCTTCTCATCCTTTGTATTTAAGTGGGACTGATGAAAACTGCCAAAATTCAGAAGCTCGCCAATAACCGTTGCCTTATTAATGATATAGCTCGCCTGATTGCTAACAAGAACATCCTTTACCCCGTCTACCTTTCTTATCTCTTCGGATAGCCTTTCAGATGTCTTGTCCTTCTGCTCCCTCGCTTCATCAACAATCCTCATTCCCTCAAGCAGAAGGCTGTTCCAGCTTGTCTTTATTGTCTTACCTGGTGCAGTAATGCCATTTTCTACCTTAAATTCGCCTTCTGTAATCTCAAGCATCTTATAAACAGCATCTTCACATTTTAAATTGTTAAACTCTGCATGTGTTATCTGCCCGCTCTCAAAGAAGATAACCCCTGTCTTTTCTCTTGCTTTAATGCTCAGCCTTGAGATGTTCTTCTCCATACAGTTCAACTGTATGATATTTGAGATATTGAGGTCTTTTAGATTTCCTATAAGCGCCATTTAAACCTTCCCTCCCCCGCCTTCTCCTCCCCTAAGTGGAAGGTAAGGGTTTAATGTCTTTAACACAACCTTTTTTACCTCCTTCATATCAAAAGGCTTCTCAAAAAAGTAGAGCGCGCCGTTTTCCAATGCCTCATCCTTCTTATCCATAGTGGCATAGGCAGACATTACTATTATTGCTGTATCAGGATTCTTCTCTTTAATCTTTTTTATCAAATCAAGTCCGCTTATACCCGGAAGATATATATCTACAATTGCAACATCAAACTTTTTGCTGTCCAGTTTCTCCAGTGCCTCCTCACCGCTGTTTGCTGTAACTATCTCGTAGTCTCCTTTCTCTAAGATAAAACTTTGATACATGCTGAATGTCAGTGTCTCTTCATCATCAACAATTAAGATTCTTTTGGTGCTCAATTAAATACTCCTTTTTATCCCCTCACCTTTATCCCTAAGCGTGAAAGGACATTTGAGGGATACTGCTTAGATATAAAGCAAGGTTTATGCCAGATGGCAGCAGACAGTAAAGGCATTAAAAAAAACCTGATTTTAAAGGGAATTAGAAAATATTATTGAATTTAAAAAAAATCATTGGCAAGAGAATTGTCTAAAAACTGGACAGGTTATGTTAAGATTGTAAACAATTGTCTGAAATTTAAACATTGCCATACTCTTTCAACTTTTTCCATAATGTTGTGCGGGAAATTCCTAAATTCTTTGCTGCTATGCTTTTGTTGCCTTTAACATCAACCAATGCCTTTAGTATGCACTCCTTTTCAGCAGAATCTAAAGAAGTAGACTGCCCTTCTTTCAGCCCCTCAATTCTGAATTCTGTATTCTGGCTTCTTGCTTCTTTATTAGATGCATTCACTATCTCAGGAGGCAGTACACTCTGGGTTATCGTATCACCCTCTGCAAGTATCATTGCACGTTCTATCACATTCTTTAATTCCCTTATATTCCCTGGCCATTGATACAATAAAAAGAGATTCTCCGCATCATTAGAAAGGCCGCTTACCCTCTTTCTGAATCCTTTATTAAACTGGCTTATAAACATCGCTGACAGATGGGGGATGTCTTCCTTCCTCTCCCTGAGAGGCGGCACATATATCGGCATTACATTCAGTCTGTAAAAAAGGTCTTCCCTGAATTTCCCCATCCTTACCTCAGATGCAAGGTCCTTATTTGTTGATGCAATGAGCCGCACATCACAGTTCAAATCACTTACCCCGCCTATCCTCCTGTAAGCCTGCATCTCTATTATACGAAGGAGCTTTGGCTGAAGATTGATATTCATCTCTCCTATCTCATCAAGAAGGATAGTCCCTCCATTTGCAAGCTCAAAGAGACCTTTCTTTGAATTTCTTGCATCTGTGAATGCGCCCTTTTCATAGCCAAAGAGCTCTGCCTCAAGCATTGTATCAGGTATGGCTGCACAGTTTACCTTTATAAACGGCCCTGATGCGCGGCTGCTTTTATAGTGAATGAGATTTGCAATCATCTCCTTGCCAACACCGCTCTCTCCGTGAATCAGGACAGATGTCTTCGGCGTCTGGCTGACCTTGTCTGCCAAACCTACAACCTCACGCATCTTGAGACTCTCTGCAATAATACTTCCGAGGTTCATATCATTCCTCTGCTGTGAACGGATATGCTCAACCTGTTCCTTTAATCTGTGGTGGTCAAGGGCCTTGTTTATATTAATAACCATCTCGTCTAATTCAAAGGGCTTTAATATATAATCATAGGCGCCAGTCTTCATTGCCTCAACAGAGGTCTTTATGTCGCCGTGTGCGGTCATTATTATTACAGGGAGATTAACATCTATCTTTTTAATCTCGGACAATATCCTGATGCCGCTTATATCAGGAAGCTGAAGGTCTAAGAGGACTAAGTCTATAACATAGTTTTTAATGATTGAGACCGCTGCCTCGCCCTTTTCCGCAGTCATGATATGAAAACCCTTTGCTACAAGGCCATGCGTCAAAGAAAGCCTCAACGTCTCTTCATCTTCTACTATAAGTATTGTATTGCCCATTATCAACCTCAGTGATTTGAAAAGGCAGGAAGTGTAAGAACAACAGTGGTCCCCTTGCCTTCTTCACTCATTATGTCAATCTCTCCATTGTTCTTCAACATAAGCTGCCTGCATATTGAAAGCCCTAAACCAGTCCCATCCTTTTTCGTAGAGAAAAAGGGGGTAAATATCCTCTCTAAATTTTCCTTTGATATCCCCACTCCTGTGTCAGTTATTTCTACATATGCAACAGACTCTTTGCCGTCTATTGTCCCTTTGATTCTGATGTCACCGAGCCCTGAGCTTTCCTCTTCATAGACAACATTTGTATTTGTCTTGACACTAACCATACCGCCATTCGGCATTGCCTGAAGTGCATTTAAAAATACATTCATCAATACCTGTTCAACCTGATTCTCGTCAACAAATACCTGCGGCACCCTTTTTGAAAAATCCTTTTTAAAAGAGACATTATTGCTTTTAAACTGGTGCGCCAAAAGAAGATAGACGCCGTCAATAATCATTTCAATATCATAAGTTGCATAATGAGGCTCAGAGGGCTTTGCAAAATTAAAGAACTTCTTTAAGAGGCCGTCTATCCTGTCTATCTCCTTTGCAATCCTGACTGTAAGCTGATAGCGAGGGTCATCGGACTTTAACCCTTCCTCCAATACCTGTGCGGAGGTCTTGATGCCTGCAAGGGGATTTTTTATCTCATGTGCAAGGCCTGCAGTTATCTGGCTCAAGATTGTAAGCCTGTCTATCTGCCGCATGTAATCCTCCATCCTTTTTATATCTGTAAGGTCTCGGAAGGTTATAATGGATGCAGAGGACTTTATCTTGCTGTCATAAAAGGGTGTAACAGTAAAGCCAATAGGAATTGTCTTCTTGTCTTTTGTGACAAATGATAATTCATTTCTCGGGATAATCTTGTCCCTTATTGTAAGGAAATCATTGATTGTAAAATGCCTTTTCTCCTGAACAGGAAAGAGCGAAGTAAGATTTTTGCCTATAAGGGAACGGCTTTTATAACCCAGTGTCTTTGAAGCTGCATCATTCACATATATTATCTTTCTCTCATCAGTTATAATCACGCAGGTGTTCATATTCTGGATGATGCTTTTATAATTTAACCTTTCCTGAATTTTTCCAGGTTTTGTCTGATATTTGGATTTTTGCATTTGTATTTTACTTGTCATAGCGCCAATCATTAGACTATGTGAATTAGACCTCCAGCCTCATAACAATATCCAACAGGCTGTTTAAAACTAAAGAGGCGTCATCCCTGTTTCTCGGGTTACTTATTATAATCGGCGCCCTCTTATTCAATTTTAGCCCCTGCCTGGCCTTATCAATTGACAGTGAGTCATTCTCCTGTAACATATTTCCCGGCTTGGTAAGCACTACAACAAATGGAACATTATAATGTGAGGTAAAAGACGAAAGAAGATACCTTGCAAAACCGAGCGCCTTCGGCTTGCTGTTGTCAATGAAAAGGATATAGCCAAGCATCTCCCTTGATATGGATTCAAGAAGCGTATATATTTCATCCTCTACAGATGCGCCGTCTTCAATGGAGATGCCGTAAAGCAGAAGCTCTGCATCCTTTAGCCTGACCCTCCCGAATTCAAGGGGATAAGAATCGGATGACAACTGCGCATTGCTGAGTATTACAGAGCCGCCTGTGAGGGTGTTTATCAACTCTGTGTTTCCGCTTCCTGCTGCACCTATGAGGATTATCTTGCTCCTCTCCTTTTTTAATCTTTCCCACTCATCTATCCTCCGCATCCCTTCCATTAAAATTTCCTGATTATTAATGGCTACATTCTTCATAACACTGCCTTTTTTTGATTCAAGGATAAAACTGCCGTCTCTCCATGTAAGGAATGTATAGATAGCTGCCTCGCCTTCCAATCCCTCTAACTCTGCCCTTATAATCTGCCCCTTTTCAAAGAATATATTCCCGTTCTTGCTGCCATCTGAGAGCCTCAGATTCCCTGTTTTATTCTCCATCTCCATAATCTGTATCAGGCCAACAAGGCTCAATTCTGACAGCTTGCCAGAAAGCCCCTTTTCACGGGATATCTCTCTTTTCTTTTTTAAGGCAATATTTACACGGAATAAAACATCCTCTAAGGATGCTGGTTTAATAGAATAGTCACACGGAGCGATTGAAAGGCAGGTTAAAAGCTCAGACTCCTGATTATTATCTGCCAAAAGGAGCAAGGGTAAATGTTGGAGGAAAAGCTCTTTTTTTAATGCCTTTATAAAATCTGGACTATCTTTGTCAATATCAAGGATTATAATATCAAGGTTGTGGAGGGCGCACAAGCCTGCCGCCTCTTTTATATTATGCGCCTGAAGAACTTCAAAACCGCTTTTAGTAAAAAGGGCGGTCAATTTTATGGCAGCATATTTATCTCTTTCTATAAGGAGAATCTTTGAACTGTTCATTATATAACCTGCATTTCTTCAATCCTCCTCACCTTTACCCCGTTAGAAAAGCCCCGCCTTTCAAGACGCGGATAATCTAATCCCCTTTACCTGATATAGAAAAGTATACCAAAAGATTGTTGATTTGACAATGAAACAGGAGAAAAGGCATATAAACTTATAAACTTGACTGGCATTATAGGCAATAGTAAAATGATGCATACTAATGCAAATGCAATATTTATTTTGTAGGGCAAGGCTTTAGCCTTGCATTAAGCAACCCTAAAGGGTTGCCCTACAAGTAACGATATTTAATGCGTTTAATATAATGAAAAATTTAATAAAATGGTAGAAATCAAAATAAATAAGATCATCAGGTCCAAAAGAAGAACCATTGCCCTTGAGATAGCGCAGGATGCGAGCCTGATTGTCCGAGCTCCTTATCGCACCCCTTTGAATTTTATTGAAAAGCTCGTATTTAAAAAGCGTTTTTGGATTAAGGAAAAACAGGAATTTGTCAGAGATAGATATACAAAAACAGCGCCAAAGGAATTTGTAGATGGAGAGGGATTTTTGTATCTTGGAGATATGTATAAATTAGAGATTGTTGATGCATTGGATACAGCCATAGCATTTAATAATAGCTTTCGGATTTCACGCGAGAATCTTGATTCTGCCAAAGAGATTTTAATCGGATGGTACAAAGAGCAGGCACATCAAAAGATATCAGAAAGGGTAAGCTCGCATTCCTCTTTGTCTGGTCTGAAATACAATAAAATAAGGATTTCAGATGCCCAAAGGCGATGGGGCTCTTGCAGCGCCAAAGGAAACCTGAATTTCAACTGGCGTCTGATAATGGCGCCGCTAAGTGTTATTGATTATGTGGTTGTGCATGAATTGGCGCATCTTGAAGAACATAATCATTCAAAGAGATTTTGGGATAAGGTTAAGATAATGCTGCCTGATTATAAGCAGTATAAAAAATGGCTGAAAGAGAACAGGCATTTGTTAAATATATAAGCAGGGGCAGCCTTAAATTTTCTTGACTTAACAACCCTTAATATATACACTTCAATACAATATTGTTCTTTAATATAAACAAAAACAGAAAGGGGGATTATGTCTATGCTGCAAAGAAGTTTATTGGTTGGAATAATAGTATTTATTATGCTTGTGTGGAGTAATTTAGGTTTTGCAGAAGAGCCTGTTTTTATGTCTCCTGAATGGGCAAAACAGACCTGCGAGGAATGGAACAAAGACAAGGTTCTTACAGAAAATCTTCTGGAGTGGAGTAAGAATGACAAGGGACGTGGCTTTAAAATCCTACAGATTTACAGGAAAGACTGCCCTAATGACCCATGGGTAGAATTGAAGATACAGAACAAGGACGGTAAGGCAATCTGTACCCTTGCAGGCGAGGTAACACAGAAGCCTGATTTGGCAGCGGATTATATAATGTATGCTGATACAAGCCGCTGGATGGAGATGGGCAAAGGCCAGTACGGCCCGATGTGGGGAATGACAACAGGTAGATTGAAGTTCTCAGGACCCATGTGGGAGGCAATGAAAAACATGGGGCCGTTCAACAGTTTTCTCCAGCTCATGGGCAAGGTTCCTTCTGATACAAAAAAGTGCAACAAGTAGTGTAGTTAATTAAAGGGCGATTCCATGAATCGCCCTTCCTCTGCTGTGAAAACTCCTTAAGCAGGCCTATTATCTTTTCAAGGCTAACCTGCAACAAAATTCAGGGCTTCCAGAAATTTCCTGTATTCCCTGTCATCTATCTTCCCCTCACGATTCTTCAGCGGCCTCCTTTTTGTTACACTATCTATCAATGTCCTGAAATTGCTGTACCAGACACAGGCCTTTTCATAAGCTGATTTAATTTCAGGCACAGCAAGATAACTCTCCCATAAAATATAATCATTAAAGAGAATCTCAAGCCACAAAAGGCTTATACTTTTTTTGTTTTTTAAAGCCTCATCCACTGTTTCATCCCCTGTATAAAATGGGATTATCTTTAATTTACCTTTAACCATAATCTTATTATATCCTACAATCTATAGGCAGTCAATTTATGCCTGCCCTGCCATTATCATGCTCTCCTGCGGCCTCAAGACCTTTTTAAGATACTGGCCTGTATATGAGTGCTCCATATCAATTATCTCTTCTGGCGAACCCTCTGCTATCACCTCTCCACCGTTGTCTCCGCCTTCCGGGCCTAAGTCAATAATATGGTCTGCTGTTTTTAGCACATCCATATTGTGCTCAATTACAACAACTGTATTGCCCATGTCAACAAGCCTGTTTAATACCTCAAGGAGCTTATGTATATCTGCAAAGTGTAAACCAGTAGTAGGCTCATCAAGTATATAGAGTGTCCTTCCTGTTGCCCTTTTGGAAAGCTCTTTTGATAATTTTACACGTTGCGCCTCGCCGCCAGAGAGTGTTGTTGCTGATTGGCCGAGCTTTATGTAGCCGAGGCCAACATCATTTAAGGTCTCAAGCTTTGTTTTTATATGCGGTATGTTCTCAAAAAACTCTATTGCCTGGCTTACTGTCATATCAAGAATATCTGAGATGTTCTTTCCCTTGTATCTTATATCCAGTGTCTCGCGGTTGTATCTCTTTCCCTTGCACAACTCGCATGTAACATACACATCTGGCAAAAAGTGCATCTCTATCCTTATCAGGCCGTCGCCCTGACACGCCTCGCACCGGCCCCCTTTTACATTAAAACTGTATCTGCCAGGTTTGTACCCCCTCATCCTTGATTCTGGCAGTTGCGAAAAGAGGTCGCGGATAAATGTGAAGATGCCAGTGTATGTCGCTGGATTGGAGCGCGGCGTCCTGCCAATTGGAGACTGGTCTATATTTATTACCTTGTCTATTGCAGAGAGTCCTTTAATCTCTTTGCAGATGCCTGCCTTTTCCCTTGAATTATACAATCTCTGCGCAAGATTTTTATAGAGTATCTCTAAGATTAACGTGCTCTTTCCAGAGCCAGACACACCTGTAATGCAGGTAAGAACACCGAGAGGTATTTTAACATCTATATTTTTAAGATTATTCTCCCTTGCGCCTGCAATTGTAATAAAACCTTTGGCCTTTCTCCTTTGATTAGGAACAGGTATAACAAACCTGCCTGAAAGATATCTTCCTGTAAGTGAGTTTTCATTTTCAATTATCTCCTCAGGCCTTCCCTCTGCAATAATCTTACCGCCTTCTGCGCCTGCGCCAGGCCCCATATCAATCACATAATCTGCATTCCTTATGGTCTCCTCATCATGCTCAACAACAAGGACGCTATTTCCTAAATCACGCATCTTCTTTAATGTATTTAACAGCCTTACATTGTCCCTCTGATGAAGCCCGACGCTCGGCTCATCAAGGATATACAATACACCAACAAGGCTTGAGCCTATCTGTGTTGCAAGCCTTATCCTCTGTCCTTCGCCGCCTGAAAGTGTCGCCGCAGTCCTGTCTAATGTAAGATAGTCAAGGCCGACATTGACCATAAAACCGAGCCTCTCCTTAATCTCCTTTAGAACCCTCTGCGCAATGATGGTCTCCTTTTCTGTTAAGTTCAGATTTGAAAAAAATATCAGCGCCTCTTTAATAGAGAGCCTTGTTGCATCTACAATAGACTTTTCATTAATCTTTATTGCAAGGCTCTCTGGTTTAAGCCTTGCGCCTTTGCAAACAGGGCATGGGTGCATTGACATGTATCTTTCTATCTCTTCCCTGATATAACCTGAGTCTGTCTCTTTATATCTCCGCTTGAGGTTTTCTATTACACCCTCAAAGGCCTTGTAATAGTGCTCTCTCTTGCCGTCATTATCGTATGAAAACTTTATTTCCTCATCTCCAGAACCGTAGAGTATTATCTTTTGATGCTGTGGAGAAAGCTCTTTAAATGGTGTGCGCAGGTCAAAGCCGTAGTGCTTTGCAAGGGACTCAAGCATCTGGTAATAGTAGACAGAAGAGCGCCTCTCCCAAGGCCTGATTGCACCTTCCCTTATAGATAGATTCTTATTCGGCACAACCAAGTCCTCGTCTATCTCTATCAAACTGCCGATGCCTGCACATTCTGGACACGCGCCATAAGGGCTGTTGAATGAGAATATCCTCGGCGCAATCTCTGGATAGCTGACATTGCAGTCAATACATGCCAGCTTTTCGCTGAATAAGGCATCCCCTTTATCAGTTGATGCTATCACAATGCCTTCTGCCATCTTCAGGGCTGTCTCAATAGAATCTGCAAGCCTCCTCTCAATACCGGCCTTGATAATAATCCTGTCAACAACAACCTCTATGGTATGCTTTTTGTTTTTATCAAGTTTTATAGCCTCTGCTTCTGAAAGCTCATATATCTTTCCGTCTATTCTAACCCTTACAAAGCCTTCTTTTTTAAGATGTGACAACTCTTTTTTATATTCGCCCTTTCTCCCGCGAATAATGGGCGACAGTATCTGGAGCTTTGCCCCTTCAGGATATGCCATTATGGCATCCACCATTTGTGAGACTGTCTGGGCAGCAATCTCCTTTCCGCATTTATAGCAAAAAGGCCTTCCTGCCCTTGCAAAGAGCACCCGGAGATAATCGTATATCTCTGTAACTGTTCCGACAGTTGAGCGGGGATTTGCGCTTGTTGTCTTCTGTTCAATGGATATGGCAGGGGAGAGCCCTTCAATGGAATCTACATCAGGCTTGTCCATCTGCTCTAAGAACTGCCTTGCATAAGCAGAAAGGGACTCAACATATCTCCTCTGTCCCTCTGCATATATGGTATCAAAGGCCAGAGAGGATTTTCCTGAGCCGCTGAGGCCTGTAATAACAACAAGCCTGTCCCTTGGAATCTCTACATTTATATTCTTTAGGTTGTGCTCCCTGGCGCCGCGTATGATAAGTTTTTTCTCTTGCATAAAGAATTGTTTTGCTCAGTTGGACAAATATCCCATCTGATTATAAAATCCCTCCTAACCTCCCTTTTCCAAAGGGAGGAATAATACCCCTCTTTGAAAAAGAGGGGTAAGGGGAGATTTTCTTAATAATAAATTAACTTTATACTATAACATCAAAGGCTTGTCTTAGTAAACAGGAAAGATAATATTAAGGGCCTTTATCTTTCTGTGGAGGTGGCTTCTTGTCTGCCGACACCTGCCCTGCGCCTGCCTGTCGGCAGACAGGGTAGGCAGGGGCAGGGAGGCATGGGATGGCCTGCTGACAGGGATATATCTGAAGATTTAATCTGCCTATTAATTATAGTTGGCTAAAATTAGATTTACAAAAAGAGGGTGTCCGTGGGAGGTTTGTGTTTACAACTAAAATAACACTAAAAATGTCCACTGAAGCAATAAAAAATAGAAAAAAACAGCTTAAGGAGAGAATTTTTGGACTGAAAAGGCTGAGATAACGGCAGACTCCTTAAAAAAAAGATCAAATAGAGGTAAGCGAAACCTTGCGGACTGTCGGACAGGACACCCAGGGCGCCTCTTCTGCCTCCACTTGCACGGTAAACACCGTCTCCTTCAAGCACAAGGTTATAACGTTCACCATTCGGCTTAATCACAGTAATCGCCTGACTGCCGCTTTGTCTGGCACGCCAGTCATAGTTAAAATATGTGCCTCTGCCAAAGAAACCGATGACACCGCTACTGCTCAAGCAGCCTTGTATAACGATTCAAGTTGAAGCACAAACGACTGCAGGTTAAAATAGGAACTAAACTGTTACAGGCTGGGAAGCCTCGGCTATCCGTGAAACCCAGACCTTTGGTCAGGGAGCTTCACTTTTTGAATAAATGAGGGACTCCCAAATCCCGTAGTTTGATTTTTAGATTATCATCAATTACTGTGAGAAAACACTTCCAGGTGAATCCATTTATAATGATTGTCATACTGTCATCATCTTGAATTGATTGTCTATCAATCCATATATCTTGAATCCACAATTCTGTTTTAGGTGTGAAATCTGATTCGTGATTAAATTTCCACTGTATTGAAACAACAGGGGATATTGTGAGTATTGCATCAGCGATATGAAGTTCGCTTGATTTTTCTTTTTCTATAAAGCCAAGCTCCCAACAATCACGATTAATAGGAATTGTAAGTCGCTTGCGATTGAAACGAATATTGATATGTGAAAATCTGGCATCGTGAATCAAGCTGCTCAAAAATATAAGATCGTAATAGCGATTCGGACCCTGTCGTATCTCATAGGTTACCTTCTTTGGTGTGTTCCCAAAGTAGCTATAAAACAGTTTTGTAAAATCTGGTTGCATCTTCATCTATGACAGGACAGGGTCAAGTCTTGAAATATTAGTTCCTCCCTTCAACCTCTTTAATTGCTTTGCTTATTGTAGTATAG